>WFTT01000098.1 GCA_015485335.1 Robiginitomaculum sp. | reverse complement strand
CCCACCCCCGTTGCGACGGGCCAGCCGCCCCCATGCCCCCGGTCATCCGACGGCAAAATCGGTGCTGGTCATTGGCGGCGGCATTGCCGGGGCTTGCACGGCCCATGGGTTTTTGCGCCGGGGACTAAGCGTTACCATGATATGCAAAGCCGGGCCGGGCGATGAGGCCAGCGGCAATCCGGCGGCTCTGGTTTCCCCCCGTCTTGATCTGGAAGATACGCCACAGGCACGGTTTTTTCGTACCGCCTTTCACCATGCCACCAAAACCTATCAGTCCCTGGGCGATCAGATCTGGACCCCGTGTGGCCTGATCCGCCGCCCGGCCCATCCTTCGGATGTACAAAAGTTTTCCCGCCTGGTGGCGGCTCGCGCCCTGCCTGAAACCGCCCTTTATGCCGAAAAGGATGGGCCGGGAATGTCTCTGCCCGGGGCAGGCATGGTATTGCCGAGGCCGGCCATCGCTGCCCTTTCGGATGGTGCCCAGGTTATCGAAACCCAGATCGGCTCTGTTGATCAGAAAAATGGCCGCTGGACCGCACGGGATCAGAATGGCCAGACCATTGCCCGTGCCGATATTGCCATATTGGCACTGGGCAGTGGCATATTGGACCCGGTTTCATGGCTCAGCTTTCAATATCTGAAAGGACAGGTCAGTCAGGGCATGTTGGACGCGCCTTATGGCGGCCCAGCATTATTGGCGGAAAGTTATGCATTGGGACTGGATAACGGATCGCTGGTATTTGGGGCCACTTTTGATGAAATCGAGCACCCCGATGATGCTCTTCATCCCACCGCCAAAGATCAGGAGCGCAATCTGGTTGCCTTGCGCACTTTGTCCCCGACGCTCTATGGTCATCTTAAGGAAAACCAAGTCACCAGCCGGGTTTCGGTGCGTGCCACCACCCCGGATCAAATGCCCTATGCCGGTCAGTTGATTGATGTGGATGATTTTCTGCAACGCTTTAGCGCGTACCGGCATGGGTTTTTGGACCCCAAAGTAGGCAAGGCGCAAATGCTGGAAAATCTCTTTGTATTGATGGGGCTTGGCTCGCGCGGCTTTGCTCTGGCACCGATACTGGGCGAAGCCATTGCCGCCGAAGCCCTGGGCGAGCCATCCCCATTAGAGCGCCTGGCCGCCCAGGCCATGCACCCCGCCCGGGTGCTGGAGCGCGCCCTTAAGGCATTGGACCAGACAAACAAGGGCTGAGCCTAATCAAAATGTAATGCCATTTAGGCTTCGACCTTTGCGGGATTTATTTATAATGGCCCCCTTAAGGATCGCGCTATATGTCTATTGCTTTTCATATCCGGCTGTTATTGACGCGGTTTTTCGTGTGGCTGGCGCTGTTGTGGGAACACAGCGTGCCGGTGTTTTTCCCGGCCGTGCTGTTTCCGGCGCTCTACATTGCCCTGTCTTTGTTCGGGATGTGGGAGCGCTTTGGTGATCCATGGCGGTTCTTTGCCCTGATCGCCAGCATTGGCCTTTGTTTTTATTATCTTTATCGGGGCGTGCGGGCTTTTCGCTGGCCATCCATAGAGGCCCAGGCCCGACGGATGGAACAAGATGCCGCGCTGGCGGGTCGCCCGTTGGAGCTTCTTAGCGATCATCCGGCCCAGAACGAAAACCCCCAAAGCGCCGCCCTCTGGCAGGCACAGCAAAGGCGCGCCCGGGTGGCCCTTAAACGCCTTGGTCCGAAAAAACCCCGCGCCGCCCTGGCCCGCCTTGATGTGTATGGCCTGCGCGCCGCCGCCATGGTGTTGATCTTTGCGGGCTTTGTGATCGCCGGACCCCGCGCCGGCGCACGGCTGGACGAAGCCTTTGCCCCCCGTTTTCTCAGCCAGATGACCACCAGCGCCAAAAGCGAGGCCTGGATCACCGGGCCTGAATATGCCCAATTGGCCCCTAAATTTCTAAGCGCCAGCCAGAATGGCCCCATAGAAGCCCTGACCGGATCAGACTTTCACCTTAAAATCAGCGGCAGTCGTAAATCCCCGGCTTTACGCTTGCGTGTAAATGGCAAAAAACACCGGATTAAATTCACCAAAACCGGTCCGCAAAGCTATGATGCCAGCGTACGTATTGACCAAAACAGCGTGCTGGAACTAACCCGCCCGCTGTCACGGCTTTGGCAGATCAAGGCACAGGACGACAAACCCCCAAGGGTGCTCTTTACCAAGGCCCCCCATGGGGACACCGCCGACATGCTCAGCTTTTCCTATGCGGCCCGCGATGATGTGGGCATTGCCGCCTTGGAACTGGTGCTGGAGCATACCGAGGGCAAAACAAAGAAAATAGACAGCACCTTAATGGAGCTGCCCGCCAAAAATGCCAAGGCGCTGGATGAAAAACCCATGCTGGACTTCACCCGACATCGCTGGGCCGGTCTGCCGGTTACCGTGACCCTCATTGCCCATGACGGCGCAGGGCATAGCGGCCGCTCGCGCCCCTATGAGATCACCTTACCAGACAAATTGTTCGTAAATCCCATGGCCAAGGCCATCGCCGAACAACGCACCTTGCTGATCCGGACCGATGAACCCTATGCCCCCATGCCGCCGCGCCCGGCTTTGAGCGCCGAAGATGTGCGCGCCCGCCCGCCCTTTGCCCAGGACAATCCGGCGGAACGATTGGAGCGCGCCCCCAAAGAGGTAAAACGCGCCGCCGCTTTGATGCGGGCCAGCCTGCGGGCACCGGAAATGTTTTTTGATGACCCGCTGGTTTATGTGGGCTTGCGCTATGCAGCCGAAAATCTGCGTCTGGCCCGTCGCCCCGCCGATTATAAAGATCTGGATGATGAATTGTGGGCCCTGGCGCTGTGGGCCGAGGGCGGGGCGCTGGCCGATGCCCGGGCCGCCATGAAGGCGGCCGAGCGTGCCTTTCGCCGGGCGCTGGCGCGCGGTGCACCGGCAGATGAATTGGCGCGTCTGATGCACAATTATGAGCGCTCGGTAAAACGTTATCTTGAGGCCCTGGCCGAAGAAGCCCTGCGAAATGGCCAAAATGCCGACAATGATGGTGGCATGAACGCCACCATGGATGGCAATACCTTGCAGGAAATGCTGGATGCCTTAAAGGCGCTGTCGGAAACCGGCGCGCGCGGCGATGCGCGAAAGCTATTGCAGGCTCTGTCCGAGCTTTTGGATATTATGAAAATGCAATTGGCCGCCGGGGGCGGTGGCGGCGACGATCCGGTCAGCGAGGCCATGCGCAAGGCGCTGGAGGAATTGGGCGATATTACCGCCGAACAACGCGAAATTCTGGATGAAGCCTTTCGCCAGCAACAACAATCCCCCGGTGGAAAATCCGGTGATCAGGGACTGGCCGGTGAACAAAAGGGGTTGGGTGAACGCCTGCGCGCACTGGCCGAAGAAGAGGAAGGACAGGGCCGCGGTGGCGCGATGGGGGCCTTAAAAGAAGGGGCCGACGAAATGGGTCAAGCCGCCGGGGCGTTAAAAAAGGGCGATCTGGACGAAGCTCTAAGCGCCCAAAAAGACGCCCTGGCTGCCTTGCGTGAGGGTTCCGAAGCCCTGGCCTCTGACCTGTTGGATCATATCCAGAAACAAAATGGCAAAGAGGCGGGCGAAAACCGCGACCCCTTTGGCCGACCCACCCGGGGCGGCGGTTCTCTATCGGCGGATGGCACCAGCGTTCCTGATGTCATTAACGCCCAGCGCGCCCGTGAAATCCTGCAATTATTGCGGGATCGGGCCGCCGAACAGGGACGCACCGATGAAGAGCTGAATTATCTGGATCGCTTGCTGGAACGGTTTTAAACGCCCGCTTTACCACTCACCCTGGTTTTCCATGCTTTGCCAGGGCTCCGTTGGGGCCAGAGCTTCGCCCTTTTGCAATAATTCGATTGAAATTCCATCGGGCGAGCGCACAAACGCCATATGGCCATCCCGGGGCGGGCGGTTGATCACCACACCCATATCCTGCAAATGCGCACAAAGGGCATACAGATCGTCAACCTGAAATGCCAGATGGCCAAAATTGCGCCCCCCTTCATAGCCCTTTTCATCCCAGTTCCAGGTCAGTTCGACCATAGGCAGACCACCAACAAAGCCAGTGCCTTCATGGGGGGCATTGCGCTCTATATCTTCGGGGGAAGCCAGAAAGATCAGGGAAAACCGCCCCGCCTCATTATCAATGCGGCGCAATTGTTTCAGGCCCAGACCCTGAACATAAAATCGCAAGGATTCGTCCACATCGCTAATACGGACCATGGTGTGCAAAAATTCCATTCGGCTAATCCTTGTCTGGTGTTGGGTTGGCTTTTTCCGGCATTTTCAGACCATCTTCGGTTTGCACCAAAGGCGACCATTTTGGCCGCTGGCGTTGTGTGGGGGCATCCGGCAGATCCCCTTCGCCACGCTCTATACGCAGCTCGTCTTCCAGCGAGCCCGGCCGGTTGCGATGAAAACGATGGGCCACCACAAACGCCACCCCGCCCCAGGAGGCAATCAGGCCAAAAAACAGGAAAAATGCATAAACCAGCGGCCCGTCCAGACGAAACTGGCGGCTTACCTCGCCGGCCAGATCGGCGCTGGCCCCCCCGGCCGTGGTCACCGGCTCGGCAATTAAAAATCCATACAGCGCTGTCAGCATCAGCATGATTACCGGCGTCAGCACCGCCGCCACAATTAACATTACCGCCCCATACAAGGCACCGCGCGGCCCATGTGCACGCACATAAGCCTGCACATACTGATCCTCGCTAAGCCCTTTGATCAGCTTGGGACGGTTCTTTTGACAATCCGGCCATTCTTCGCGGGCGTCGCGATGCACCGTGCGATAGCCCAGGGCTGCGCGCAGAGCGGTAACCACAAAAAGCAACACAAACAAGGCTATGGCGATCAAGGGTCCAGTATTCATGACCCCAGTTTAAGCGTTTATCGCCTCGTAGACCAGCATGGATCGCTTACGTTCTACACCCCAATGATAGCCGGTGAGGCGGCCATCAGCCCCCAGCACCCGGTGACAGGGAATGATCCAGGATATGGGATTGCGTCCCACGGCCGCCCCCACGGCCCGTGCCGCCTTGGCCGAACACACGGTTTTGGCCAGATCACCATAGCGCGTGGTTTTACCCGGCGGTATGGCCAACAGGGCCCGCCAGACCTGACGTTGCCATTTGGTGCCATAAAGCGCCAGCGGCACCGGCTTGCCATCTTTGAATATATCGGCACACAAGGCGGTGGCCTTGGCATCGTCGCGGGAAAAAGCGGCCGCCGGGTATCGCCCGCGCAGGTCTTCAAAAGCCTTGATCTCCTCGCCCGCATCGGCAAAGCCCAACGCTGAAAGTCCCCGCGGCGAGATCAGCATTACCGCCAGTCCAAAGGGACAGGGCGTCACCCCCCAGACAAAATCCAGCCCCTGGCCCCGGGCCTTGGCCTCGCCCGGCGTGGTGGCCTCATAGGCAATAAAAAGATCGTGCAGCCGCCCCGGTGAAGACAATCCTGCTTCATAGCTGGCATCCAGCACACTTAACCCCTCCAACAGGGAGGCCCGCGCCGAAGAATGCGCCAGCGCATCCATAAACCGTTTGGGGCTGGTGCCGGTCCAACGCGAAAACAGACGGTGGAAATGCGCCGCGCTGAGCCCGACATGGTCGGCAATGGCTTGCAGATCCGGGCGCTCTTTCCAGTGTTCGTCCAAAAAGGCCAGCGCCCGGGTCACATGCTGATAATCATTGGTGTGCGTACTCATAAGGCGACCCTAGCGGTTATTTTTTGGCACGCCACCCGGATATTGCGCAAAATCTGCAACCCTTAAGGGCTCCGTTAAGGGCTTTGCGGTATGAAAGAAAACCCAAGAGAAAGGCGCATATTCCTTGAGCGTTATGGATCAAATTCCGGCTTCGCGACCAGATCGGCGTCGCAAAAAGCGCAACGGCCCCGACCGGCGCCAGCAAAACCGCTATGTCTGGTTTTTGAACGCCACCTTTGATCGTATTGATTTTAACCAGACCATAGAACGCATTAATGAGCGCCCCCCCGGCGCACCGTTCAAATTTGTGGTTACCCCCAATGTGGACCACCTGGTGCGGCTGCAAACCGAACCAAACTGGGTAAAAAAACTTTATGCCCAGGCCTGGCTGACGATTTGTGATTCCCGCATATTGGAACTGATTGCCGCCATTAGTGGCGAAAAAATTGCGGTCACCCCCGGCTCTGACCTGACCAAGGCCCTGTTTGAGAGCAAGATTGATCCCGCCGAACCGGTCACCATTATTGGCGCCAATCAGCAAACCATAGAGGCCATTACCGCGCGTTACGGCTTGCAGGATGTACGCTGGTACGAGCCACCCATGGGGCTGGCAAAAAACCTGTTGGCGATTGAACAATGTGCGGAATTTGTGGCCAAAAACCCGGCGCGCTTTATCTTTTTCTGTGTCGGTTCACCACAACAGGAAATGGTGGCGCGGGCCTGTTTGCGTCGCGGCGATTGTGAAGGCACAGGACTGTGCGTTGGCGCATCTCTGGACTTTCTGGCAGGCGCCGTGCGCCGGGCCCCCCCCTGGATGCAGGCAATGCGGCTGGAATGGTTGTTTCGGCTGCTCAGCGAGCCAAAACGCATGTGGAAACGCTATCTGGTTGAAGGCCCCAAAATCGCCTTTGTCTGGTGGAAATGGCACACCGCCCGGTCAGCATTAAAACGCCTGGAACGGTTAAATCGCGCCGGGGCCTTTGACGGCAGACGCTAGGCGGGGGCTTTGCTGTTCAGGGCCTCTTTAAACATGGCTCGCGCCCGTTCCCCCAGGGTTTCATGGTGAAGTGCAAAATAGGTAATCGCCCGCAAATAGCCAAGGCGGTCACCACAATCAAAATCCACACCTTCATACGGCAAGGCGTAAAATGGCTGGTCTTGCATTAATCTGGCCATGGCGTCGGTAAGCTGAATTTCGCCGCCGGCACCGCTTTGCTGGGTTTCCAGAAGCTTCAGGATTTCGGGCTGAAGAATATACCGCCCGGTGATTTTCAAATTGGACGGAGCGTCATCAATTTTTGGTTTTTCCACCATGCCTCGCATTTCAATAAGCTCGCCCACCGTATCCTTGGGATCAATAACGCCATATTTGCTGACGTCTTCGCGGGGCACTTCATCAACGGCAATAATATTGCCGCCGGTTTCGTTATAGGCGCTGACCATCTGGTGCAAACAGCCTGGCTTTCCCTGTATCAGCACATCGGGCAGCAAAACCGCAAAAGGCTCATCCCCAATGATATCGCGGGCGCACCAGATGGCATGACCCAGGCCCAAAGGGGCCTGTTGGCGCACAAAACTCATCGACCCGGGTTCGGGCAGGGCCGCAGTCAGTGCGTCCAGCACATCCCGCTTACCCTTGCCGCGCAATATGGTTTCCAGCTCGAACGCGCGGTCGAAATAATCTTCAATGGCGCTTTTGGCCCGTCCGGTAACAAAAACAATGTGTTCGATCCCCGCCTCGCGGGCCTCGTCCACCACATACTGTACTGCAGGGCGGTCCACCACGGGCAGCATTTCCTTGGGGATTGATTTGGTGGCCGGCAGCACTCGTGTGCCCAGACCCGCCACCGGAAGAACAGCCTTGCGTAGCGGTTTCATAGCCCACCCCCATAAAGAAAACTTCTGCGTGTTCCTCTAGGCAATTGAAGAGATCAAGGCAATACTAGGAGATAAATTCGTAGACAGGTGCTGCTCATGCATACGATAAAATTTGGCACCGATGGCGTTCGCGGCAAAGCAAACACGGCCCCCATAGACGCCCTCAGCATGTGTCGCATTGGCCAGGCCGCCGCCCGCCTTGTGGGGCCGGGCGCATTGGTCTTTGTGGGCCGCGATACCCGGGCCTCCGGCCCCATGCTGGAGGCCGCCCTGACTGCCGGGCTGGCCTCGGGCGGGGCCAATGTCCTGCTGGCCGGGGTGGTACCAACGGCGGCGGTTGGACTGGCCGTGCGCGAACGCGGCGCGGCTCTGGGCGTCATGCTGACCGCTTCGCACAACCCGGCCGTTGATAATGGCATCAAGTTTTTTGGACGATCCGGCGATAAGCTGGACGAAAAAGAGCAAGACGAGCTGCAAGATCGTATCAATGCCAACCAGATCCCGGACCCCGGTATTAATATTGGCCGCATTGATCAAACCTCGGCAGTGCAGGAGCTATACGCCCAGGCGGTACGCGCCTCGGCCCCGGGCACACCCTTAAAGGGCATGCATTTGGTGCTGGATTGTGCCAATGGGGCGGCCTCTTTTCTGGCCCCGGAAATTTTACGCGAAATGGGCGCCAAAATTGATGTGCTGCACGCCAACCCCGATGGCAAAAATATCAATCTGGAATGTGGCTCAACCGCACCGCAAGTCTTGCAACAACGGGTGACCGCCCTTGGTGCTGATGTCGGCATTGCCTTTGATGGCGATGCGGACCGAGTGTTGCTGGTCGATGAAAAAGGCGGCTTGATTGATGGTGATTTATTGCTGGCCAGTATTGCCCGGGATTGGGCCGAACGCGGTCTGTTGCGCGGCGAAACCGTGGTGGCCACCCATATGTCCAATCTGGGGCTGGAGGTCTATTTACAGGGCATTGGCCTGAAACTGGAACGGACCAGCGTCGGGGATCGCTATGTGGCGGCACGGCTGAATGCCCTTGGAGCCAATCTTGGCGGCGAGCAGTCGGGCCACTTGCGCATGCCCGATCTGTGCCCATCCGGGGATGGTCTGATTGCGGCCGTGGCCGCATTGCGCGTGTTGGGCACTGCCTCCAAACCCGCCAGTGTGGTTTTGCGACCCTTTTCGCCCTTGCCGCAATTCATGCACAATGTTGCCCGGCCCGATGGCCACGACCCCATGGGCCACCCCACCATTATCAAGGCCTGCCAACAGGCAGAAGAGGTTTTGAGCGATGCCGGCCGGTTATTGGTTCGCCCTTCGGGCACAGAACCCCTGGTGCGGGTTATGGCTGAATGCGACAACCCTCATACGGCCCGTCAGGCCATCAAGTTGGTGACCGATGCGCTGGATGCTCTAGGCTGAGCCTAGGCCGAATGAGGCCGTCCTACACTTTCGTATTCAAAGCCCAGGGCCGCCATTTCCGTATGGGTATAGATATTGCGCAAATCCACCATGATCGGCGCGGCCATGCAGGCCTTAATGCGGGCAAAGTCCAGCGCCCGAAACTGGTCCCATTCGGTAACAATCACCAGGGCCTGCGCCCCTTGCGCCACATCATAAGGGCCTTCGCAATAATCAATATCCGGTAACAGGGTTTTGGCCTCGTCCATACTCTCCGGATCATAGGCCCGGATCCTTGCCCCGGCTTCAATCAGGGCTGGAATAATATCCAGGCTGGGCGCATCACGCATGTCATCGGTGTTTGGCTTGAACGCCAGCCCCAATATGCCAATGGTTTTGCCCGAAACATCACCACCGCAAGCGGCGATGATTTTTTGCGCCATGGCCTTTTTGCGCGCGGCATTGACCGCCACCACCGCCTCTACCAGTTGCAACGGCGTTCCGGCTTCATTGGCGGTGCGCACCAGCGCCAGCGTGTCTTTGGGGAAACATGAACCGCCATAACCCGGCCCGGCATGCAAAAACTTTGACCCGATCCGTTTGTCCAGACCAATGCCCCGCGATACCGCTTGTACATCTGCGCCGGTACGTTCGCACAGATCGGCCATTTCGTTGATAAAGGTAATCTTGGTCGCCAAAAAGGCATTGGCCGCATATTTGATCAATTCGGATGAACGCCTTGAGGTAAAAACTATGGGGGTTTCGTTCAGGAACAGAGGCCGATAGAGAGCCCGCATGACCTCCTGAGCGCGCTCGTCTTCGGTGCCAACCACCACCCGGTCCGGGCGTTTGAAATCTGCGATGGCGGCCCCTTCGCGCAAAAACTCCGGGTTGGAAACCACGGCAAAATCGGCATCGGGGCGAACCTTGTGGATAATGGCCTCAACCTCATCACCGGTGCCCACCGGCACGGTGGATTTAGTCACCACCACGGTAAACCCGTCCATAGCGGCGGCAATTTCCTCAACAGCAGCATAGACATAAGACAAATCGGCAAAACCATCGCCCCGGCGCGACGGCGTTCCCACCGCTATAAACACCGCATCGGCATCGGCCACGGCAGCTTGTAAGTCTGTTGAAAATTCAAGTCGATCCTCGGCAACATTTTTGGCCACCAGATCATCCAGACCCGGTTCAAAAATAGGGATACCGCCTTTTTTGAGCAGGTCTATTTTTGCTTCATCCTTATCGACGCAAACCACCTGATGGCCAAAATCGGCAAAACAGACCCCCGACACCAAGCCAACATACCCCGTTCCGATCATTGCCACACGCATGGGCGTTTTTCCTTATGTGAAAACTTACAGTTTTTGATCAAACGCGCCCACCTGGGGGTGTTTGGCCAAACGTTTTTCAATATCCGCAAACATGGCCCGCAAATTCTCTTCACTGGCCGGACTTTCCACCACCACCACCAGATTGGGCGTGTTGGACGAGGCTCGCACCAGGCCCCAGCTACCGTCCTGCAAGGTAACCCGAACGCCATTGACGGTAACAATACTGGCAATGTTCTGGCCCAATATTTTCTCGCCGGCTTTATGGGCCGCCTCATATTCGGCGGTGATTTTGGCCACCACATCGTATTTTTCTTCATCGGCGCACGCCGGCGACATGGTCGGGCTGCCCCAGGTTTTGGGCAAGGCCTCTCTCAGATCCGCCATGCTCATATCCGCATTGCGATCCAGCATGCGCAAAATCGCAATCCCGGTGACCAGCCCGTCATCATAACCCCGGCCCAAAGGCGCGCGGAAAAAATAATGGCCCGACTTTTCAAAGCCCGCCAGCGCGCCCAGCTCATTGGTGCGCCGCTTGATATAGGAATGCCCGGTTTTCCAATAATCGGTTTTGGCACCATTGGCCGCCAGCACCGGGTCCATGGCATAAATCCCGGTGGATTTCACATCGGCCACAAACACCGCATTTTTATGCAATGCCGACAGGTCCCGCGCCAGCATCACCCCGACCTTGTCGGCAAATATTTCTTCGCCGGTATTATCCACCACCCCGCAACGATCACCATCACCATCAAAGCCCAGCGCCAGATCAGCACCATGTTCGCGCACCGCATCGGCCATGGCATGCAACATTTTCATATCTTCCGGATTAGGGTTATAGCGCGGGAAGGTGTAATCCAGCGTGCAGTCCATAGGCACCACTTCGGCACCAATATTTTCCAGCGCCTGCACCGCAAAGGCCGCCGCCGTACCATTACCACAGGCCGCGACCACCTTGATTTTACGCTTTAATTTATCGCCCTTGGCCAGATCATCCAGATAGCGCTCGCGCACGCCATGTTCAGCAATCAGGGCGCCACCGGCGCGCTCTATACCATCGCCGTTCAGCACAATGTCTTTCAGACGGCCCATTTCTTCCGGCCCAAAGGTCAGCGGGCGTTCCACCCCCATTTTTACCCCGGTCCAGCCATTTTCATTATGGCTGGCGGTAACCATTGCAACACAGGGAATGTCCAGATCAAACTGTGCAAAATAAGCGGTCGGCGACAGGGCCAGCCCAATATCGTGCACCCGCACCCCGGCGCGCATCAGGCCCAGGCTCAGCGCCTGTTTGATCGACAGAGAATAGGAACGGTAATCATGTCCCACCACAATGGCCGGGGTTTTGCCCATTTCATAGATCAAAGTGCCCAAGCCAAAGCCCAGCGCCTGTATACCCAACAGATTGATTTGTGGGGGTTTTTCGCTATCCAGCCGTCCAAACCACCAACGGGCGTCATATTCGCGAAAGCCGGTTGGGGCAATCAGGGCCTCTTCTTCGAAGGCCAAAGTGTTCGCAAGTATATCGGTACGGGGTTTTGACATTATCTCTTCCTTTTGGGCGCACGGCTCTTGTGCCTGTGATGACACAAAAGATCAATGTTCAAAGTCCAGCGTTTCAAAAAGACGCATCTGCCATACTGGCCAACGCGCCAGAGCGCCTTATGATAACGCCATGCGTAATCATGATGACGATTTTGATGCAATCATTTCCGGCGGCGGTCTGGTCGGCCTGACTACGGCGTTGGCGCTGAACAGCGCGGGCTTAAATGTGTGCGTGGTTGATGCTCTGCCCTTTGAAACCCAATTGGCCGAAACCTTTGATGGGCGCTCTTCGGCCATTGCCTTTGCCAATATGCGCATGTTGCGCGCCTTGGGTGTGGCGGACCGCTTAAGCGAGAACAAGGGCCCTATCAACCAGATCCTGGTTTCTGATGGTCGGCCCCATGATGGCCTGCGCCCGGGCGGCCCGGGGCCGTTTATGTTGCATTTTGATGCCGATGAGTTTTCGGGCGATGATGCCGACGAGCCGCTGGGCTGGATGGTGGAAAACCGCCATATGCGCATGGCGCTGTTGGCCGAGGCCCGAGACCGAAAGGGCATTACTCTGATCGCGCCCGTGCGCGCGCAAGGCTTTGATTTTAAAGAAACAAAAGCCAATATTACCCTCAGTGACGGGCAGGTATTAAGCGCGCCGCTGATTGTCGGGGCCGAGGGTCGCAATTCCCCGGCGCGCCAAGCCGCGGGCATCCGGTCCCACGGCTGGGGCTATGGCCAATGGGGCGTGGTCGCCACCGTAGCCCACGAGCAACCCCACCACGGCATTGCCCATGAATATTTCCTGCCCAACGGTCCGTTTGCCATTTTACCCCTGCCCGGCAATCGTGCCTCTTTGGTGTGGACCGAAACCCCGGCGGCGGCAAAATACCTTAAAACCGCCCCCGAAGACTTTTTTCAGGCCGAGTTGGAGCGACGCTTTGGCCGCTTTTTGGGCGAACTATCCCCGGCGGGGCCACGCTGGGCCTATCCGCTGACCCTGATGGTGGTCGAGAAATACACGGCACCGCGTCTGGCACTGGTGGGCGATGCGGCCCATGGCATGCACCCCATTGCGGGTCAGGGCTTTAATGCCGGCATTCGCGATGCGGCGGCCCTGGCCGATGTGATGGCCGAGACGGTGCGCGCCGGGCTGGACATTGCGGATCCCATCGCGTTGGAACGGTATGAACAATGGCGACGCTTTGATAATACAGCGCTTTTGGCCGCCACCGAAGGCTTTGTGCGCCTCTTTTCCAATGATATCGCCCCCATACGCCTGCTCCGCGGCCTGGGCATGGCGGCGGTCGACAAGATCGGCCCGGCGCGGCGGTTTTTTGCCCGCGAGGCCGGCGGCGGCGTTGGCGCTCTGCCCAATTTACTGCAAGGCGAGCTGCCCTAAAATGTACAATTGTACCGCGCGCGGTGCGGGCGAGCACAACCCCCTTTTATCCTCGCCTTTGGCAAGGGGTAAAAAGGGGTAATCAGTATCATTTAAGGGGTCGTTTTAGGGCAATCAGGTCTGTTTTTTGCCCATTAAGGGATAACGGAGGGTCGGCCGAGGGACAAAAGTGGCCCCTCTTTGACCCTTTGACCTCATCCTGCGCGCGCCTGAAGGGTGCAGAATGATATGATCGTGTCATCCCGGAAAAACCCTGGTTTTATCCGGGATCCATTGTGTCGTGCCAATGCTCAATAGGCCCCGGACTAAATCCGGGGTGACACATAGTGAATATCCCTAATCCGAAGACGCCGGGGCCGGGGCGTTATGGGCCGGCGGAATGGCCGGATTATCACGAAGGCCACAGGCCGCCAGCGTCAACAGGGTTATCGCCAAAACGGCAATGCGTTTCATCTTCATGATAATTTTTCCTTCCAGAGTTTGACCTGTGTTTTTACATTGTCTGGCGCAGTACCGCCATAGCTGGTACGGCTGGCCGCCGAGGCGGCGGGGGTTAACACCGAAAACACGGTCTCGTTCAGTTTGGGCGATACGGCCTGCATGTCGGCCAAGGAAAGTTCTGATAGCGTCAGGCCCTTGGCTTCGGCCAGCTTGACGATCTGGCCGGTAATATGGTGCGCCTCACGAAACGGCACGTCCGCTT
>WFTT01000097.1 GCA_015485335.1 Robiginitomaculum sp. | reverse complement strand
CGCGGATATTATAGCGCTTTGGCCTTGCCCATTTGGGCATTGACCACTGGCTCGCGCCAAAAGGCATAGGCCAGCACTAAAGCGGCATAAAGGATCAGCGTGGCAAAGCCGCCAACACCGATAAAATGCCGACTGAGATACATGCCAAAGGCATAAATCATCACCGCCAGAATTGGCAGAATTTTGGTGGCCCATATGGGCAGTTTAAACGGTGCCTTGGCATAGGCATCTGGCCTGCGATTGCTAAGGTTATAGAGAGCCACCACCGGGAACAGCCCAAAGACAATGCCCACGGCATTACCCAATATGGTCACATAGGCCAGGCTCATCCCGGTCAGGATCGGGGTGATGCCGACCACAAAAAACAGCGACAGAAAAATATAAGGAATGCCAAACCGGTTTTTCGCGGCCAGCGGTTCGGGCAACCAGCCATCTTCGGTGGCCATGTATAACCCCTTTGTGCACCAGGCAAAAATGGCATTTAATGATGTGACCAGCGACAGCATGATGCCCCCCGCCACAAAGGCTACATAGAGGCCCGGCGGGAAGATAATCTTGGCCACCGCGGCCAGGTTTTTGCCCGCCACTTCCTCCAGTGGCAAAACCCCGGTGGCGACAATGGCAATACCCACATAGAGAAGCGTGACCAGCACCAAGGATGTACCCATCACCAGCGGGATCAGCCTGCCGGGGTTTTTGGTCTCCCCGCCCAGTTCCGAAACAAATTCAGACCCGATCAGGCTGAGACGCAATAAAAACGCCGCCGCCACAAAGCCGCCAATGCCTTTGGGGAACACGGTGTCGATACGGGTATAGGGGGTGAAATCCCGCACTTCAAAAAGGCCAAAACCGATATAAAGCAACAGGGAAAAGATCAGCACCACCACCATCATGGTCTGAAAATGGGCGGCGGTTTTAATCCCGGCCAGATTGGCCAGATAACACAAAATCATAATGGCGGCGGCCACCAGTTTCATATTCATGCCGGGCATCAATGCATCGGCATATTCAGCAAAGCCAATGGCAAAGCTGGCCAGCACCAATTGCCCGGCCACCAACAGCGCCAGATAGACAAAGGCGGTTTTATGGCCCAATAAATCGCGCACATAGGTGTAATTGCCGCCGGTGCTGGGCACGGCCGAGCCAAGGGCGGCAATACACAGGCTGGGAATGGCGACAATGGCCAGGGCCAGCAAGAATGCCCAGGGCGCGCCATAGCCGGTCATGCTAATGCTGATACCGGTTAGTACCACCACGCCGGTGCCAATGATCTGGCCGAGCGAAATGCTCATCAGGTCCCAAAATCCCAATAGTTTTTTGGGTGTGGTGTCGGCGGCGGCGGCGGTCATTTAAACCCGCTCTCAAAGCGGGCGAAGCGGGCATCCAGATCGGCAATCAGTTTGGTTTTGGTGGGCTCATCAACAAAGGCGTATTTAAGGCTGTTATAGATATAGGTTTTTAGCTCATCATAGCCAAGATCAAAATCCTGAACCGCGCGGACCAGCTCGTGGGTCATATCAATACGGGCAATGCCTTCATCATCGGTGCTAAAGGCCATGGGTACGGCGGCGTTTCGGTAGACGTAAAACGGATGCGCATCGCCCTTTATGCCCAAAATAACGTCATTGGAGGTGAGGTTGACCTCGACCATTATGCCCGCATCGGCCATGGTTTTTAAGGTTTTGCCATAGCCGGTTTCGTGGATGATATCCACGCCATGGCCAATGCGCTTGGCATGGCCCTTGGTGATGGCCTCCGTGATGTGAAAGCGCAAATCTTTTGGTGGTACCAGCCCCAGCGTCAATTCGCCTGCGTGCAGGGAAATATTGCGGGGGCCAAGGGTGCGATAAAGATAATCCAGTTGTGCCATGTGGGTGCGATAATCGCGCAGGGCCACAAAATCATCCTCCGGGGCCACCAGATTAATGCCGACAAAAAGCGGGTCATCGGCCACCAGATGCCAGCCAAAAATAAAGTGCGCAAACACCGCCGCCGGGGGCAGGGTGCGCACCGATTGGCTCTGAAACCGGATGGTCACGGCACAGCCGGGCTGAGGCGCATCACCATTACAGCCGAGCAAGGCATCCTTTTTAGCCATGGCTCTATCCATATCGGCGCGGGCGCGGGCCACCATGGCGGGCAAGTCTTTACCAAATTCGCTTTGCATCAGGGTTTGATAATCCCTGTCCATATCGCCGCTCATGGGCAGGCCCGTCACCAAAGGCAATATGGTTTCAAACAGCTCCATGGTGCTGGTCAGTTCCAGATAGGCGATGCCCTGCTCACCGGCCCGGTTGGCGGCCTCGGCGATCATGTCGGCGCGCCGGTCTGGCCGCAGCGCAATGGCGGAAAACGAGCTAAAAAACTGATCATGGCCGGACCAGCCGTTTTTGGGCCAAAAGTCGCGCATGGAAAGGCGGTCGATCATCTGGTTGCGAAAGGCCTGATCACCAAGGGCGGTGCGCGCATCGGCAAGGCCCTCATCAGCGCAATTGTGTTTTGGCTTTTGCAGGGTCAGGCGGGTTTTATCAATGCAATAGCCGTCTTCGCTGGCCCATCGCAGCCAGCTTTCGGCATAAACGGTGCCATACAAATGGGTGTGCAAATCGCCGCCTTTGGGCATGGCGTATATAAATTCGCGCAAGGTAATCTGGTGCGCTTTGGCCTTGGCAAAGGCCGCGTCCACCCCGGTGGATGGCGGCGCAGGTGCGCAGGCGCTAAGCGCCAGCAAAGCCAATAAAAATAATATTTTGCTGGCCGCGCCCATCATATACTCCTCACCTGCTTACGCGTGCCCAAGCAACAATATTGCCCCTTTGGGGTCAAGCCTTTCTCAAAAGGCATTGGCCCTAGAACGGGCGCAGGCTTTCTTGCAAGGCCAGCGCGCTTTGCCCGCTAGCCCGTATATCCTGCAAGGTGGCGGCAAAGTCGCGCTTGGCCAGCCGCTTGCCAGTTTCATCAAGCAGCAGCCGGTGGTGGCGATAAATGGGGGTTGGCAGGTCCAATAAGGCCTGGATCAGCACGTGAATATGGGTGCTTTCAAACAAATCCTGACCGCGAATGATATGGGTGATGCCTTGTAACGCATCATCATGAGTCACCGCCAGGTGATAGGAGGTGCCAATGTCCTTGCGGGCCAGCACCACATCGCCCAGCCGTTCTGGCTGTGCGCGAATTTCCCCTTGTTCACCGTTTGCGCCTAGGCCTTCTTCGATAAAGCGTAAATCTGCCCAGCGTGGCCCCAGCACATCCCGCGCGGCGCGAAGGGAAAGCCGCCAGGCATAGGCCTCGCCCCGGGCCAGCCGTTCGGCTTCTTCATCAGGGCTCATGGGGGCGGCGGGCCCCTGATAAACCTCGCCCACGCCATGGGGGGCACGGGCTATTTCGGATAACACCTCGCGGCGTGTCAAAAAACAGCGATACAACACCCCCCGCTTTTCCAGTTTTTTCAGGGCATTGGCATAGTCGTCAAAATGATCCGACTGGCGGCGTACCGGCGCTTCCCAGCTAAGCCCTAACCAGCGCAAATCCTCCATGATGGTGTGTTCAAATTCAGCCCGGCACCGGGTGGTATCAATATCTTCAATACGCAACAAAAAACGCCCACCGGCGTTTTGCGCCGCCGCAAAGGCACACAGCGCGCTATAGGCATGCCCCTTGTGCAACAACCCCGAAGGGGAGGGCGCAAAGCGGGTGATAAAATCGCTCATGTCAGGCCCTGTAACCTGTGATTGCGGGGGGGCACCAAGCTGTTAAACTCCTCGCTTATGAAGTGTACAAGGTATCTGTTATGTCTCTATCCGGTCCACGCCAAGCCCCAAAATCCGGCGATGCCCCCAAATCTTTGATCATTTTATGCCATGGCTATGGCTCTAACGGGGATGACCTGATCGGCCTGGCCCCGCATCTGGCCCCGGCGCTGCCCGATACCGAATTTGTCGCCCCCAATGCGCCGCAAGCCGTGCCGGGGATGAGCGGGGCCTATCAATGGTTTGGTATTTCCAATCTGGACCCCAAAGTGATTGCGCAAGGAGCGCGCAGCGCCGGGCCAATACTGGATGAATTTATCGATCAGGAACTGGAACGCACTGGGCTAGGCGCCGACCGGCTGGCGCTGGTGGGGTTCAGCCAGGGGACCATGCTCAGCCTGCATGTGGGTCTGCGCCGCAAACAGCAGATCGCAGGCATTTTAGGTTATTCCGGGGCGCTGGCCATTCCGGAGGTCCTGCATGATGAAATACAAAGCAAGCCGCCGGTGCAATTGATCCACGGGGATGCGGACGACGTCTTGCCGGTTAGTTTTATGGTCAATGCGCTGGAGGAATTGCGCGCCGAGGGGGTGAATGTGCGCTGGCATATCAGCCACCGGGTTCCTCATTCCATTGGCCAGGACGGGCTGGCCATTGGCGGGCATTTTCTGCAAGAGGTACTTGCGACAAAATAACCATTGCGCCAATCTGTCTTGGCAGCGTCACAAATTATGCGTTAGTGTATTTACGAATCAGAGTTGGAGTCATTGCGCTTTCAAAGGGTCGAGTAGACATTTTACCTTGCCGGGCCAGCCAGATGGGGCGCGGCACAGATGACCGCCGCGGCCGCCATAACGGCCAAGGCTCGCGGATGGCCTTGCCTTATTCTGAATGCAGATTACCAACCGCTTAGCTATCATCCCTTGTCGCTTTTGCCTTGGAAAGAGGCCATCAAGGCGGTGTTTCTGGATCGGGTCAATATTGTCGCCAATTATGACCATATGGTCCATTCGCCCACCCAAAGCATGGCACTGCCCAGTGTGGTGGCACTAAAAGATTATGTGACGCAAAACCGGGTGCCGGCCTTCACAAGATTTAACGTATTTTTGCGCGATGGGTTTTCTTGTGTCTATTGCGGCTCAGGGGATGATCTGACCTTTGATCATCTCATTCCGCGCTCCAAAGGCGGTACGACAAAATGGGATAATATCGTTACCGCCTGTTCGCCCTGTAATTTGCGCAAAGGCGGGCGCATGCCCAAACAGGCCGGCATGGTGCCGGCGCACCCACCGCGCCGTCCGTCCTCGTTTGAATTGCAGGCCCAGGGGCGCCGCTTCCCGCCGGGCTTTTTACATGAAAGCTGGCTCGATTATCTCTATTGGGATGCCGAGCTGGAGGCCTAACCTTCCTCAAACAGGGGCGTTGAGAGATAGCGTTCGGCAAAGCTGGGGATAATCACCACAATACGTTTGCCGTCCATGCCCTCTTGCGATCCAAGATCAAGGGCGGCTTTCAGTGCAGCGCCCGAAGAAATGCCGCACGGCAGGCCTTCCAGGCGGGCAGCTAGACGCGCCATTTTAAAGGCTTCATCAGAGGTCACCGACATTACCTGATCCACCATGGCGCGGTCCAGATTATCGGGAATGAAATTGGCCCCAATGCCTTGAATTTTGTGCGGGCCCGGATCGCCACCTTCCAAAAGCGGGCTTTCGGCCGGCTCCACCGCCACGATCTCAAGGTTCGGCAGGCGCGGTTTTAACGTATGAGCCACGCCGGAAATGGTGCCGCCGGTGCCCACACCGGCAACAAAATAATCCAGCTTGCCATCGGTATCCGCCCAAATCTCTTCGGCGGTGGTGGTCTCGTGAATGGCGGGATTGGCTGGGTTGGAAAACTGGCGTGCCAGCACCGCGCCTGGGGTTTCGCGTACAATTTCTTCGGCGCGGTCCAGCGCCCCCTGCATGCCCTTGGGACCGGGGGTCAGGTCAATGGTCGCGCCCAGATGGGCCAGCATTTTACGCCGTTCCACCGACATGGTCTCCGGCATGGTCAGGATCAGTTTGTAACCACGCGCGGCGGCCACAAAGGCCAGCGCAATGCCGGTATTGCCAGACGTTGGTTCGACAATGGTGCCGCCGGGTTTTAGCACCCCCTGGGCTTCCAAATCGTCAATCATCGCCACACCGATGCGGTCCTTGACCGAGGCTAGCGGGTTAAAGAATTCCAGCTTGGCAAGGATTTCGGCCCGAACGCCATGGGCGTCAGCCAGACGCGAAAGACGCACCAAAGGGGTGTTGCCCATGGTGGCGGGCATGTTGTCAAAAATCTGGCCCCGGCTGGGGGTGGTATTATTGGTCATGATAGGCTCTCCGTTGCCCATTTATATGGGGACCGGCGGGCAACATGCTAGACCCCTGTCGAGCCATAGCCGCCCGTGCCACGATCCGAATCCGGCAGTTCCAGGCTTTCCACCCAATCAACCTGTACCATGGGGGCGACAATCATCTGGGCAATGCGCATGCCGCGCTGGATCTCAAAGGCCTCATCACCATGATTGATCAACAGGATTTTTACCTCGCCGCGATAATCCGCATCAATGGTGCCGGGGCTGTTCAGCACCGTCAGGCCGTGTTTTAGCGCCAGGCCAGAACGAGGCCTTATCTGGGCTTCAAAGCCTTCGGGGATGGCAATGGCCAATCCGGTGGGGACCAGCGCCCGTGCGCCGGGGGCCAGTGTGATGGGGGCATCTTGGGGCACTGCGGCGCGCAAATCAGCCCCGGCAGCCAGCGCCGTGCCATAAGAGGGCAATTCCAAACCATCAAAATGATCCAGTTTTTTAACGGCCAGTGGGGGCCGGGTCGGTGCGTTTGTCATGAAGTCGTCAATGCTTTCGTTATGGTTTCGGCCAAGCGTTCGGCCACATCTTTCTTGCTCATCAAAGGCCAGCTTTCCTCACCTTCATCGCGGATCAGGGTCACCTGATTATCGGCACCACCCATGACATCACCAGAGACATCATTGGCGAGCAGCCAGTCACAATTTTTACGTTTTTTCTTGGCCCGCGCATGATCCAGCACATGGTCTGTCTCGGCAGCAAAACCGATCACCAATGGCGGACGCTGGTCCTTGGGCAGCGCGCTTATGCTGGCCAAAATATCCGGGTTTTCAGCAAAGCGAAAAGCCGGCAGCGCGCCCTTTTGCTTTTTGATTTTGGTCTCGCCCGTGCCATCCACCCGCCAGTCGGCAACGGCGGCG
This sequence comes from Robiginitomaculum sp., assembly GCA_015485335.1. Lineage (GTDB taxonomy): Bacteria > Pseudomonadota > Alphaproteobacteria > Caulobacterales > Maricaulaceae > Robiginitomaculum_B. The sequence continues at coordinate 1,162 of WFTT01000097.1, read as the reverse complement.
GCAAAAATGGCAATATCGGCGGGCAGAGCGGCATTGACCGCATCAAGCATTTGTCTGGCAGTTTCCACCGCGATGGCCTGTACGCCTTGGGGCGCGGGAATATTTACCGGGCCGGTAATATAGCTGACCTTGGCGCCGCGCTTTGCCAATGCCTCGGCAATGGCCGCCCCTTGCCGCCCGGACGAGCGATTGGCGATATAACGCACCGGGTCAATTGGCTCGTGAGTGGGGCCAGAGGTGATGAGAATATGCTTGCCGCTTAACGGGCCGGGCGCGCCAAGGGCGGCGTTGGCGGCGGTAAATATGGCCTCGGGTTCGGCCATGCGGCCATAGCCAAATTCACCGCAAGCCATATCGCCCTCATCGGGGCCAGCCAGCATAATGCCGTCTGCCTTTAAGGTCGCCAGATTACGCCGGGTCGCGGCATGCTCCCACATGCGCACATTCATCGCGGGTGCGATCAGCACAGGGGTATCAGTGGCCAGCAAAAGCGTGGTGGCCAGATCATTTGCCAGCCCATGGGCCATTTTGGCCATCAGATTGGCAGTGGCCGGGGCAACGATGATCAGGTCCGCGGCGCGGGAAAGCTGGATATGGCCCATATTGGCCTCGTCATCCAGATCAAACAGGTCTTGATAAACCGGCTCGCCGGTCAGGGCGCTTACCGATAATGGCGTGACAAACTCTGCCCCGGCGCGGGTCAGCACGGCGCGCACGCTGGCACCGGCTTTTTTAAAAAGCCGGATCAGTTCCAGCGATTTATAGGCCGCAATGCCGCCGCCAATGATGATGGTTATGGATTTCCCGTTCATGCTGGCACCTTACGCGGTCACCAATGAATCGCAAAGTGGGGCAGTGCAATCGCCAAGAAAAAAGGCATGGATGCGGCTGCACCCATGCCTTTTAAAAGTTGATGTATCATCCCGGGCGAAGACCCGGGATCCATAGTGAACATTCATACGCCCAATGGGCCCCAGATAATTTCTGGTGAAATTTCCGGGGTGACACTTTGGGTTATGCCGCCTTTTTTTCCTTGCCAAAGCGGCCATAGAAGGTTTCGCCGTTTTTGGCCATTTCGCGAAGCAAGTCCGGCACGACATAGGCAGGCCCGCTGGTTTTGGCCAGCTCGTCCGCGCGCTTGACAAACGCATCGGCACCAATG
>WFTT01000096.1 GCA_015485335.1 Robiginitomaculum sp. | reverse complement strand
TAATTACGTTACGTAACGTTTCATATACAAGTGAGTTCGCCTTGACAAGTGATAGTTCTGATAATCCAAGCTCCCCGCGTCGCCCTGGGCGCCCGCGCAGTGAACAGGCGCGCCTATCTATCCTGAGCACCACAGCAAAAATGATGGAAAACCTGCCTATCCGCTCCATCACCATTGATGGCATTGCCAAAACAGCAAATGTCGGCAAACCCACAATTTATCGCTGGTGGGATTCAAAATGCGCTCTGGTTATGGATGCCTTTCTGGAGCGAATGACGCCAGAATCCCCCCCCAAATCCGGTGCTGATATTACCCAGAGTTTGGTAAATTTGCTCACGGGCACCATTGAACACTTGCGAGGACGCGAAGGTGAAATCGTTGCAGAGATCATCGGTGAAGGACAGTCAGACCCCCATATTCTGGAAGAATTTCATGCACGCTTTTTTTGCCAAATTCTGAAACCGGCCCGCCGGTTAATTGAGCACGCAAAAGAAATCAGAGTGATTGATCAGGATCTGGATACCGATTTGGCATTAGATATACTTTATGGGCCCATTTATTATCGCCTTCTTGTCAGGCATAAACCTCTGGACGATCATTTCACCCAATCCTTGCCTGGGCGCATAGTCTCAGCCTTACAATTACCCGCCCCCTGAATACCCTGAACGGCTGCGTCCCGGGGAGGGGAAATGGCGATTATCTCGCCAGCGCAGCCGCCGGGGCCTGAGCCCATATGAAGGCTACCGTTTACGCGCCATCATAATTACTGGGGCAATGCGCCGGGCCATCAGGTTTTTCATGGTGTTTCTGATCTTTAGAGGGGCATCCGCCCCCATCACCACATGCACGCCCAATGGTGGTGGTGCCTTATTGGCATCTGGTGATAGATTCTGAAAAAAGGCCCGGGCAGTATCTCCATGGTCTTCCTCTCTGATCAGGTCAAACCCGGCATCATTCAGCAAGGCACGCATTTGCTGTGGAGTTTTCAAAAAACTTGTTTTTTCGCTGCTGGCCCAGGGCGCAGGATAATCCAAGGCCTCATCATTGGTACGCATCACATCATAAATGGCAAAGTCAGCACCCGGCTTTAACACCCGCGCCGTCTCTGCATAAAGCGCCACCCGGTCCTCGATATTCATGGCCACATGCAAGGTGATCGCACCGTCAAAGGTTTCATCTTCGAAGGACAGCGCACATGCATTGGCCACCTGAAATTGCAATCGGCCTTCCATGCCACAATGGGCCGTCAGTGTTTTGGCAACGTCAATATATTCCGGGGTCAGGTCGATGCCGGTCACCCGGCACCCGGTTTTCGAAACCAGCGTACGGGCTGCACCGCCTATACCACAACCGATATCCAGCACCTGGTCACCCTTATTAATATTCATCATGGAAAGGATGCGCAGGGTCATTTCGCGGCCGCCAATGTGAAATTCATCCACTGGGGTCAAATCCTCTGCTTTGACATTTTCAGGGTCTACTCCCGCGGCACGCAGGCCTGCGTCTATACGTCCTAACAGACCACCATCCTGATAATGTCCGATAATGTTTTCATCTTGTGTTTTCATAATCTGATCTTTCATTAAAGTGTCTGGGACAGGAGATGCCAGGCCATCGCCATGGTCGCATACAGCCCCAGAAAATAAGACAATGTGCGTAAAAACGGGGCTTTGGTAATGGTCATGGGCCAATGCAATAAACGCGCCCAGAAATAAATCTGCGCCCACATGGCCGTGGCTGCATTGCCGCTGTCGGTAAAGGCCACCGCCAGTGCGATCGGTGCAAACAGGGCCAGGTTTTCAAATGAGTTCATATGGGCCCGATAGGCCCGGTGAGCCCAGGCCTTATCGAAAGGGGAATCGCCAGGCAGAGGGTTTAAAAACACCTGGAGCAACCCGATTTTTCCAATTCGGTAGATCGCATACGGTACCACTTGCAGCGTGCTTAAAATGACGGTCAGAACCAGCCAGTATATTTCCGGTGCCATGATCTTTTCCTGTCCATGCATTGCATCATCTGACGTGAATGCATAAAGTTTCAAAACGTATTCACTTGTGATATGCAAGTGATGAAGGCAATATACCCAACAGCTTGTTATTTGCAAGTGTTATTTTCAGGATTTTTTGTGACTCGTTCAAAATCCAAACGACAAACCGGATGCCCGATCGCCTTTGCGCTGGATACCTTTGGCGACAAATGGAGCCTGATTATCATTCGCGACATGTTGATGCGCGGCAAGGAAACCTATGGGGAATTTCTGGCAGCTGATGAAAAAATCGCCACCAATATTCTGGCGGACCGGTTACAGCATCTACAGGACGAAGGCCTGATTGAAAAAAAACGCGATCCGCAAAATCGTCGGCGTTATCTTTATCGCCTGACCCCCAAGGGGCTGGATCTGACCCCAATTGTGCTGGAAATGGTACGTTGGAGCGCGGCCTATGACCCCAACACCAAGGCAAGCCCCGCTGTGGTAACGCGTATACAATCAGACCGTGAAGGTCTGTTGAAAGACCTTATACAGAAGAACAAGCCTGAGCGGGATTAGAGACCTACTCTTCCTTTAACAACGCATCCAGAAATTCAACCACATGCACAGAGGCCTTTTCCATGGCCGCAATTTCTGCCTGTGCACCTTCACGGTTGCCCGATGCAAAAAGAGCTGCCGCCCGTTTGCCATGGTCATGCACATCCTTGTGCGGACCGGCCAAGGCTTTGAAAGCTGGGTTGTTACGAACCGTCGGATCGTTCGGATTGTCATACCATTTGCCCAAACGGCATGAATGGTGATCCACCAGCTCGCTCTCGGTCAGATTGTTTAACCCGACCATCATTTCCGACAGATTTTTCTTCCACAGGAAATGATCTGACTTGGCGCGCTGGCGCACAAACCCTTTGATGTCGCGGCCATCGAGTTGGGTAAACTGTTCCGTAATCAGCTTTTCCGACGCCCCAACCGACGTAATCACATCATCGGCATGATCCGCGGCCGAACGAGCATGGTCGGCCACCACACTCACATTTTCAGATAATTCAGTGGTGGCTTCGGTTTGTTCAGCCAGAACGCCGGCCAGCTCGCTCATACGCGCTGCATTGCCACTGACCAGTCCTTCGACCTCGTTGACCTTTTCACTCACCTGGGAAGAGAGCGCCTCGCCCTGATCCACGGCGCCGCGAGCCTGGCTGACGGCCCCCAGCAGTTCGGCCATATCGGCGCTAAGCTGTGATATGTGTTTTTGAATGTCTTCAGTCGCAGTTTGTGTCTGACCGGAAAGTGCCTTGACCTCGCTGGCCACCACGGCAAAGCCACGACCGGCTTCACCGGCCCGGGCCGCCTCGATGGTGGCATTGAGCGCCAACAGATTGGTCTGGCTGGCAATGGCTTCGATACTGCCGACAAATTCGCTGATCTGTTCGGCCGCCCGGGAAAGAATATTCACCCGCTCTTCCATACTGCCCATGGTTTCGGTGATCTGGTGACTGGCGCTTTGCATCTCGTTAATGGCATCGGCGCTTTCACGGCTTTTCATGGCGGCGTTTTCCATTTCCTCTGATGAGGACTGGGCCGCCGAACTGATTTGCCCAACAGAAGCATTCAACTCCTCGATCGCCGCGGCCATATTACTGGCCCGGTCATTTACTTCACGAACACTGCCAGTGATTTTGGCAACTGCGGCCATGGCATCGCTAGCCTGCATGGAAAACCCGACCGTGCGATTAAGATCCTGCTCGTCGCGGTGGGATATGGCCTTGGCAATTTTATGAAAGGCAGGCTGTAATGCTGCCGGCAGGCTGGCCTCTATATCAACCTTCTTGCCAGCGACCAGCGTCTCGGCAACGCTTTCAATCTGCTTTATATCTAAGGAAATTTCGGTTTCTGCGCCTCCGGAAACCCTTGCTTGCGGCCGTGCGGAAAAACTGGACATGAGCATACACCATTTTATATCTGAAGGCTCAAATCTGGATGTCTTCGGTTACTGTTTCACTAACGCTACGGTTAATGCGACGTTTTTGCACAGCACATACAAAACGACCGCCGGTTTCCCGACGGCCGCTCCGTTGCGAGATTTAAAAGGTTGAATCAGCCGCCAAAGCGTTTTTTCAGGCGGATCCCAAATTCAGAACGATCATTACTGACGACCACGCCAACAAAGCCGTTTTGTTGCAGGCGACCAACATCATAAATTTCATTGAAAATGTTTTCGCCATAGAGGCCAACGGTCCAGCCCCCTTCGACAGATTCATAATCCAGTGAAAAGCCAACCAGACCACGGCTTTTGATCAGCTCGCCGGGATTGTTGATGGACTGGCCATACATGCTGCTGCGATAGGAATAATCAGCATTGAAGGTAATGTTGTTGCCGTTTTCCAATGGTACCGAAATTTTAGGCGCCACCGAAACGGTCCATTTTGGTGTTAGTGCCGGGCTGTCTCCGACCCCGATACCAATGGTGCCCGGATCAACCTGACGGATTTTCGCATCCATATAGCCCAAAGAACCATTAATGCTGACATTGTCGCTCAGGTACAAAGTACCCTCAGCCTCAAAACCCTTTGAGCGGGATTTACCAGCATTGGAAATAATGGTCACAAAACCGCCGCCGGCCGTAGTGTCTGAAAATGGCAGGGCCAGATTGTTATAGTCTGTCCAGAATGCAGACAGCATCACGGTCAGATAATTGGATACCCGCCCTTTCAGGCCAGCCTCGAAATTGGTGGATGTGGTTTTGTCAAAAGAGACAAATTGCGCAGGCCCACCAAAGGGACGCGGCGGAAAGCCACCGGTCTGATAGCCGCGCTGGATTTGCCCATAGAGATAAATATCGCCCTGAACGTTATAGCTGGCGTTCACATCCCAGGTGACCGCATCAAAGCTGCGGCTGAGGAATTTACGCGATGCAAAGGTCGGGAATTTTGCATCGGCGTCCTTTTGGTCTTTGGAATACCGGATACCTGCACCACCCGAGAAACGGGGGCTGAATTCATATTTCACATTGGCAAACCCGGCATAGCTGTCCGTGGTCTGGTTCAGATCAAAAAATCCAAAATCGCCAAAGCCTTCAACGGCGCCGGGGGTATTAAACGGGCTAAACACCCATGGGCCGGACTCGGTTTCGCCAACTTCGTGGAAATAATAAAGCCCACTGACAAAATCCAGCGCGCCATATTGGCCGTTCAGTTGCAGTTCCAGTGAGGTTTGCTGGGCATTGCCGTTTTCCGGAAACTCCGAAAGGTGCAAGGCCGTGGCATCATCATCCAGCCCGCCGGTATAATCAGAGCTGCGATAGCTGGCGATCATCTTGGCGGTCAGGTTTTCACTGGTTTCCCATTCAGAGGTGATGGAAACGCCCATGGTCCGGTTGGTGGTGCTGTCCAGCCCGGCAACGGTGGTGTTATTGTCATCACGGTTGGCGGGCAACAGGCCCGCATTCAGGAGCGGAAAGCTGCCGTTAAAGATATTGGTCGGGTCTGGCCGCGCCACCGAGGCGGGAAAATCAATTGTATAGGGCGACAGGCCGTTATGAGCGCTGGTACCATCCAGTGAGAACAGTGTGGAGAACGTGCCATTGGGTTCCCACCGGCCAACAATGCGACCACTAAATTCGTTGATTTCGCCAACGCGCTTGTCTGCCGTCGGCAGGTTCAGAAAATCACCAACCCCGTTGCGGCGCTTGAATGCCCCGCTGGTCGAGAGAGCAAACTGGTCGGACATGGCAAAATTGGTGTAAAAATCAGCGGCAACACGCCCCCGGGTTCCGCCTTTGACATTCGTGATGACCACTTCTTCATCGCCCGGCTTTTTGGTGATGATATTCACCGCACCGCCAAGGGTGTTCCGGCCATAAAGTGTGCCTTGTGGTCCGCGCAATACTTCGATGCGTTCAATATTGCTCAAAGAGAGGTTAGAGCCCATTTGGCGGCCAAGATAGACACCATCGAGATAAACCCCCACCCCTGGATCGGTGGTGATGATATGGTCTTGCAGACCAATGCCACGAATAAACACCGCCGCCTGGGCCGTATTGCCCACCCCGTAACGGGTGATGGTCAGGTTGGGTACATATTTACCAACATCGTCCAGATTGGAGATGTTGCGGTCTTCCAACAATTGCGGCGTAAAAGCGCTGATGGCAGCCGGGGTTTCAAGAAGACTTTCAGAGCGCTTGCGTGCCGTGACGATAATTTCATCCTCACGGGCACTTTGTGCAAATGCAGGTGTGATCATAAAGCCTTGCGACAGCAAAATCGTCAGACTGGTGAGGGCGCTAGCGCCCAGGCCAATGGATTTAAGTGACATGGTGTTCCCCAAAATTGAGAGCGCGCAAATGTATTTGCGAATTCATCTGCGCGGGATGTGCGAGATAGCGCCGTCACGTTCCGTGAGTCCCCTGGCCTTGTCAAAGCGTGTCAGCAAAAACTTGACCATTTGAACAGCTTTTTATGAGAACCGTTGCAAACTGGCACCACTCATTGGGGTAAACCTGTTTAGGCTTTCTCCATTCATGACACATTTATGAAGTTTTTATGAAGGCAGTTTGTCAGTGAAAATCCAGTGTCGAGCGACAGGTCGGTAAGGGGGTATGACCACTTAAACCTGGCGGTTCAGGGTTATCGCCACAGCCACATCATCTGTATTGACCCGACCATTGGGGCCATAGGCATGCATGCTGGCGCGGGTTTTGGCCGCTTCGCTGGCAATCGCCTGCACCATGCCTTCAGTCAGCTTGCGGATCACGCCGGCAATCTGATGATTGGCCTGCAGCGCCTGATCCAGCAAAACAGTCTCTTCGCTCAATTGTTGACGCAATGCCGTGGGCGCCTCGGCAACCAGACCCGGATCTTTGGCAATGCGCGCCGTTTCCAGCCGATAGGTGGTGGCCAGAGCATTCTTTTCGCTGGCAAATGCCGCCGCTTCATGGGGCGTGCGCGCTTCGAACAACTTGGTTTCGCGTTCGACCAGGGCCCGCAGACGCTGAGTTAGAATGAGCATTTGCTCGACCCGGTCTTTGGCATTGTGCGCGTGCAGTGCCATTATTTTTGCTCTTTTTGTGATTCAATGCCCTGCATGCGCAGGATCTCTGTTTTTAACTGGTCAGACAGGCCAATACCGCCATTTTTTGCAAAAACCTTGGCATATTCTTCGTGCAACAGGCTGGAAAACGCCTTTTCACCGGCACCGCCACTAAAAGGCCCGCCCCCATCCAGGCCGGTAAACATGCCCTCGACCATCTGACCAAGAAAGAAAGACTCAAACTCTTTGGCCACCTTGGCGGCCTGTTCTTCGGTGCGCACGCCGGAAACATTGGGGGCATCCCCGGATTTGGCCGCAAGTGTTTGGGCTAAGAAGGCATTGGATGCAAAAACATCAACCATGGCTAGAGAACCTCAATTTCCGCCTGCAAGGCACCGGCGGCCTTGATCGATTGCAAAATGGCGATCATGTCGCGAGGCGTCAGCCCCAGTGCGTTCAGGCCTTCCACCAGATCGCTAAGCGCCACCCCGTTTTTGATCACGACCAGACCTGTGCCATCTTCTTCTTCCACCGACACACTGCTGCGGGGAACCACTTTGGTTTCCCCACCCTGTGAAAGGGGAGAAGGCTGGCTGACTTGCGGGGTTTCCTCGACCGTAATGGTCAAATTGCCCTGGGCAATGGCCACCGTGCTGACCTGAACATTTTCGCCCATCACGATGATGCCGCTAACCTCGTCAATAACGATTTTTGCGGGCATGTCGGGTTCGATGCGTAATTGCTCGACCTCAGCCAGCAAGGACACCATATCGCCTTTCCAGCTGGGCGGCCGGGTAAGCTGTACGGAGGTTGGGTTCAGGGCCTGTGCCAATGGCAAACCGGCAAACGCATTGATGGCGCCGGCCATACGCTTGGCCGTGGTAAAATCTGGATTACGCAGTGAAATACGCAAGGTTTTTTTGTTGGCCAGGTCATATTTGATTTCCCGCTCAACAATAGCACCATTGGAAATCCGCCCGGAGGTAGGTACCCCTTGGGTAATCGTGGCCGCATCGCCACCGGCACTAAAGCCGCCAATGGAGACCTGGCCCTGGCTGACGGCATAAACCTCGCCATCGGCACCCATCAATGGGGTCACCAGCAACAAGCCGCCCTGAAGGCTGTCGGCATCACCCATCGCCGATACGGTAACATCAATACGCGAACCATTGGTGGCAAAGCCCGGCAGATTGGCCGTAACCATGACAGCGGCCACATTATCAGTTTTCAGGTTGGCACCGCGGGTATTTACCCCCAGCCGTTCCAGCATGGATTCGAGGCTTTGTTTGGTGAAAGGGGAATTGCGCAAACTGTCGCCCGTACCGTTTAGGCCGACCACCAGGCCATAGCCAACCAGCAGATTTTCCCGCACCCCTTCGATGTCGGCAATATCCTTGATCCGTGATCCCGCCTGTGCGGTACCCGTAGCGATGATCAGCACAAATCCGATCACCAGCCCCGCAAGAACACTTTTCATATTAGCCATCGACACTTACCCCAACAGGATTACTTCACCCCTGCCATGCGAAAGTCGTGCCAGCATTTCAACACCATGATGACTTAATTTGCTGCATAGATTCAATTGGTTATACGATTTGCATCATAGGAAAAAACACGCCCGGCAAAAATGATCCGGCAGAACTGTCCAGGGCGGTCATTTATGCTTAATAGGGTGTTAACAACCCAGAGGTCACACTTGCGCCATCAGGAAGAGTGAGTATCCATGCGAATCAATTCAACAGAGCGAACCCGCATCACCTCCAAGAGTAACGCCAAAGGCAAAGCCGGCAGCGGCGGCACGTTTGTGCCACAGACCGGCAGCACCGGCCAAAGCACTGGCGCGGCCGCCACGGTCCGCACCAACCCCGTGGTTTCCATCGATACACTGATTGCCTTGCAGGAAAGTGATGATTTTCGACAGGCCCGCAAAAAGGCCACGGCCCGTGCCGATGAACTGCTGGATGTGCTTTCTGATCTGCGTTTGGGCCTGCTCGAAGGGGCGATTCCGCTTCGCTCTTTGCAACGCCTTAGTGCCACCCTGGAGCGCACCCGCGCCAATACCGGTGATTCCCGTCTGGAAAGCATTTTGAACGAGATTGAAGTACGCGCCGAGGTCGAAAAGGCCAAACTTGATTCCGCCTTCTGAAGCCAGTTCACAAAACCGTCATCTTCCATGCTCACAAAATCGTTATAGCATATTGATTTTACTTACAGTTTTCTAATGCTGGCTAAGATTGACGCTGTGGTTGTGATGGCTATACTCCGCCGCGCTTTCAAAGATGGGCATAACACCCCCTTTTGGCAATTGGCAGATTTTTGGACAGGAGACTGTAATGGCACTCGCGGAAACGCTTGGTACTGATCTGCCCGAAGGATACTCCCCCAGCGAAGACGAAGAATTTATGTCGCCTCGGCAGTTAGAGTTTTTTCGGCGCAAATTACTGGACTGGAAGAATGAAATCATTGAGGGAAGCCGAGAAACGATTTCCAATTTACAGGAAGAAAGCGGATCACATCCGGATCTGACCGATCGGGCCGCCACCGAGGCTGACCGCACGCTGGAGCTGCGCGCCAGAGATCGCCAGCGCAAGCTGGTGGCCAAAATTGATGCGGCCCTGGCCCGCATTGAGGATGGCAGTTATGGCTATTGCGAGGCCACTGGTGAACCCATTCAACTCGCCCGGCTGCAGGCCCGCCCGATCGCCACCCTAACCTTAGAGGCGCAAGAGCGGCACGAGCAAAAAGAACGCATCGGCAAATAGTTACTGCCCTTCTTTTTCCCGCACCGCATTGGAAAGCACGGCCAGCTGTAACTCGACACGTTTAATCTCACGGATCACCATGTTTTTGTTCATCTCCATCCAGAACCATAGTTTCAGCATGGCCAGAAAAAAGATGGAAATGCCCATGCCGACGCCCCACAGTGTCATTTTATGAGGCTCAGTGGTGTGCAGGAAATTCCATCCGGTCCATAACGCAACGCCAAAGGCTATAAACGACAAAACCATGGCATAGGCATTCCAAAACCGCATTTTGCCACGAAAGGTCTCACCCAGCATTGCAAACAGGCCTGGCTCGCCGGCAATGTCATCCAGCTTTTCCAGCTCGGATCCGGCAAGGGCTTTGCGGATTTCCTCGTCGATATCAGTCATTAATCTCTCCATCCATAAAAGTGCGCAATTCTTTTCGCACTGTGTGTAATCTTGATTTTATGGTGCCTTCGGGCACGCCCAACATGATCGCGATTTGCGCAACCCCCAGATCCTGGCCATAAAACATGCCGACCAGAATCCGCTCATCGGCCCCAAGGCCCGCTATGGCCGCGCGCAGATCCATTGCGTCATGGGAAGATGCCGCTTCGTTCTGCGTTGGTAATTGTGCCAGAGCCTCGTCCGTTTTGCGCCGCCGAATTTTTCGGCGCAAAGCATCGGTGCTAACTCGGCTGGCAATGCGTAAAATCCAGGCCGGAAAACAGGCTGCATCATCAAGGGTTTTCAAGGCCTTGATAGCCCTTAGCCAACAGGTTTGCATGGCATCCTGGGCAATGTCCGGATCCTGGGTCAGGCGCAGGCAATAGCGCAAGATAATGGGTGACCAGTGACGGACCAAAGCATCAAAAGCATCGGCATCACCGGCCTGGGCCTTGATGACCAACATTTCGTTGGCGATATCACGCGCGCTTCGCAACTAATTTTCATCCCTTCTGGGTCGATCTTTTTATCAAGACATACCATAGTCGCTCGGACAGCCGGTTTGGTTCATTGGGGGAAATAAAAAAATATGACGATGCAATACACCATCTGGCGCGACGAGAACGGCATTCCCCATATCGATGGCAAGACCATTGCCTACATGTATCACGGACAGGGATTTTCCCATGCCCGCGATCGGGGCATGCAGATGCTGTTAATGCGGATACTGGGCCAGGGGCGTCTTTGCGAAATTCTGGATGACAGCGAAGACAGCCTGAAGATTGATCTTTTTTTTCGGCGCATGAACTGGTCGGGCAATACTCGCCACCATGTGGAAAATTTATCACCACAGGCACATGACAGGTTGAAGGCCTATTGCGTCGGGATAAATTCGGCCTTTTCCCAAAAAACACCGCTGGAATTTAAACTTTTTGGGTACCGGCCAGAACCCTGGACCCCCGAAGACAGCATTCTGATTTCACGCATGGTGGGATACCTCACGCTGGCGCAATCTCAGGGCGAGATTGAACGCCTGCTGATTGAAATGGTGCAGGCCGGCGTCTCCGATGACAAGCTGGAGGCGCTCTTCCCCGGTCTTCTGGGCGAACTGGACCGGGAACTGCTCGGCAAGGTCAAACTGCACGAACGCATCGTACCAAACGAGGTTTTATGGGCGGCGGGCGCACCGCGCATGATGGCCTCCAACAATTGGGTATTGGCGGGACGCAAGACCGCTTCGGGCAAGCCAATCCTTTGCAATGATCCGCATTTAGAGGTCAACCGCCTGCCCAATGTCTGGTGCGAAATGGCGCTTGAATGCGCCGACCAATGGATGATAGGTGGCACCATGCCCGGCCTGCCGGGCATCTTGATCGGCCGTAACAACACCCTGTCCTGGGGGGCTACCTATGCCTTTGTCGACACCATCGACAGCTGGGTCGAGCAATGCCGGGATGGACAGTATTACCGTGAGGACGGTGATCACTGGCATGACTTCACCGCCCGCGAAGAAACCATCCGGCGCCAGAAAAAAGACCCGCTCACCGTCACGTTTTATGAAAACGATCTGGGCACGCTGGAAGGTGATCCCCACAAAGATGAGTACTGCCTGATCACCCGCTGGGCCGCCGCCGACAGCGGGGCGGCCTCGGTTGAGGCCAGTCTTGGCATGTTCGAAGCAAAAACCGTCAAGGACGGCATGCAAACCTATGGCCGGATTGAAACCGGGTGGAATTACATCTTCGCCGATGTCGATGGCAATATCGGCTTTCAAATGTCCGGCCAGGTACCGATCCGCCGCCAGGGGCTTAGTGGCCTGGTGCCGGTGCCGGCCTGGCAAAGCAAAAACCATTGGCAAGGTTTTATTGCCCAGGAGGATATGCCCTGCCAGTATAATCCCGATTGCGGGTTTATCTGTACCGCCAATGAAGATTTGAACCGGTTTGGCAAAGCCTCGCCGATCAATATGCCCATGGGGTCGTACCGTTCGGACCGCATTGCCGATTTGCTGGCCGGACGCGATGACTGGCAAAGCGAAGATATGTTTGCCATGCATTTTGATGTCTATTCACGGCAGGCCGAAGATTATATGAAAATTCTGCGCCCGTTATTGCCAGACACCCCCCAGGGCAAAATTCTGGCCGATTGGGATTTGCAATATGACCTTGCCTCCAAGGGGGCGACCCTGTTCGAAGCCTTCTATAAAGCCCTTTATCGCGAAGTCTTTGGCAAACGTGGGCTGGGTGAGGCCGTAATTAATTTTCTGCAAAATGAAACCGGGACGTTTATAGACTTTTATGCCAATTTTGATTGCATCCTGCTTGGCGAAACTTCGCCATGGTTTGGGGATCAGACCCGCGACGATCTTTTTCGTAACGTTGCGAAAAAGGCATTAAAGATAGAGCCGCAACCATGGTCGGCAAAGCAGAAATATACCATGACCAATATCTTTTTTGGCGGCAAATTGCCTGCCTTCTTAGGCTTTGATCGCGGGCCCTTAACCGCCATAGGCGGGCGGGCCACCATCTATCAGGGGCAGATTTATCGCAGTGGTGGTCGCGACACCACCTTCATGCCCTCCTTTCGTTTTGTTACCGATTTTGACCAGGAAACCCTGCGTACCAATCTGGCCGGCGGCCCCTCGGACCGGCGGTTCTCTAAATGGTATTGTTCGGATTTGGATAATTGGCGAAATGGAAAATACAAAACCATACACATGGGCCAATCCCAGCAGAAATATCGGTTTTAACCTTAGAGAGTACAGGGTTGTTCACAGGCCATGAACTTGTCGTGAGCCCGGCAAGTAAGTGTGGTATGATATCGCCTGTCCCGCTAGAAAAGAAGATGACTGCTCGACATTTGGAGAAATCTTCTATGCTGATCCGCCGCCCGCCGCCCTACGCCCTCAAAGAAAGCGAGGTCACCTCGCCGTCTGCCTATCTGCGCCGGCGGGAGTTTCTGGCCGCCTTTATTGCCGCCGGTGGCACACTGGCCCTGCCCAATGCTACGTTGGCCAAACAAGCCGCCAAACGCGACTATGCGCCGCTTGCAGCCGCCAAGACCGACTATACGGTCAATGATCCCCTCACCCCCTGGGATGCCCTCACCAGCTATAATAACTATTATGAATTTGGTACCGGCAAGGATGATCCGGCCAAAAAGGCCCATAAATTGATCACCAAACCCTGGACCGTGACCGTGGAGGGTGAGGCCGACAAGACTGGTACCTATGCCCTGGAAGACCTGATTGATTATAATGCGCTGGAAGAGCGCATTTACCGCCATCGGTGCGTCGAGGCCTGGTCCATGGTGATCCCCTGGGTTGGGGTTCCCCTGGCCGGTGTTCTGAAAAAATTTGAGCCCAATTCCCGGGCAAAATACGTACAGTTTTTTACCAAATACAGCCGCAAGGAAATGCCCGGCACCTTCTGGCCGGTGCTCAAATGGCCCTATCGCGAAGGCCTGCGTATGGACGAGGCCTTAAACCCGCTGCCGTTTCTGGCCGTAGGGGTTTACGGGCGGGTCTTGCCAAACCAGAACGGCGCGCCTTTGCGCCTCGTGGTGCCATGGAAATATGGCTATAAATCCATCAAATCGATCGAACGAATCCGTTTTACCCAAACCATGCCCGAAACCTCGTGGAACCAGTCCAATGCCCGCGAGTACGGCTTTTATTCCAATGTAAATCCGTTGGTGGAGCACCCCCGCTGGAGCCAGGCAAGCGAGCGCGTCATTGGCCCGCAAACCGGCTTTGCCGGGGCACTGGCGCGGCGTGATACGGAAATGTTCAATGGCTATGGCGATGCCGTGGCCTCGCTCTATGCAGGCATGGATTTACGCAAAAACCATTAGATCGTTTCTCAAAAATATCTTCATTGTCATTGCCGGACGGGTGACGGCAATCCAGGTTTTATCAAACTCATAACCGAATTACCCGAATAAACCGGGCAATGACACTTCACTTACATAATCGACACGAGCAGTCATAACTTAATGGTCCCCAAATCTATTTCTCTCACTCACCTGAAAGCCATCTTCTTTTTGGCGCTCAGCCTGCCGGCACTGTGGCTAGGCTGGCAATGGGTCTTGCTGTTGGGGGCTCACCCCCACAACCTAGGGGTTAATCCGGTTGAGATGACCAATCGCTTTTTGGGTGATACGGCCTTGCGCGTCCTTCTTATTACCCTGGCGATTACGCCCTTGCGCGATCTGACCGGCTATGCCCCGCTGAGCCGCCTGCGGCGCATGGCCGGCCTGTTTGCGTTTTTTTATGTGTGTCTGCACCTTACCAGTTATCTGGGTCTGGACCTGTTTTTCAACCTGGCCAAATTGTGGAAAGATATCGTCAAGCGCACCTATATCACCTTGGGCATGAGTGCCTTTGCGCTGCTCGTTCCTCTGGCACTGACCTCAACCCGGGGAGCGTTGCAACGCCTTGGTCCCCGGCGCTGGGCCCGTTTGCACAGCCTGATTTACCCGGCGGCCATTTTGGCGGTGGTGCACCATGTTTTCATGGCCAAGGGCTTTCAGATCATGCCCTTGGTCCATGGGGCCATCCTGTTCTTTTTGCTGGGATGGCGACTGGTCAAATGGCAACGTAAAAACGCGGCTCAGAAGGGAAACAGGATATCAAACAATTCCTGACCATAGCGCGGGTTTTGTACATCCGAGAGTGTACCCCGGCCACCATAGGAAATGCGTGCTTCGGCGATTTGCGTATGTTCAATGACATTATCTGAGGCAATGTCTTCGGGACGCACCACACCGGAAACCAGCAATTCGCGCACTTCGCGATTGATCCGCACTTCCTGACGCCCGGCAATCACCAGATTGCCATTGGGCAGCACCTGGGTCACCACGGCGGCCACCGTCAGGTTTATCGATTCTGCCCGGTCCACGGAACCGGCCCCTTTATTGCTGCTGGTGGAACCAAAACTGGTCAGGGATGCCGGGTTGATCTGACCTAATTTGCGTTCCAGCCCAAACAAATTGGTCAGGTCGGAATCTTCGCCAGACGTGCGTGTGCTTTCCGTCGAGTTTTTGATCTTGGCCTTGTCATCAATCTTGATGGAGACGGTCAGGATATCGCCGACCTGCTGTGCTCTTTGATCATTAAAGAATGTCCGCGCGCCTGTGCGCCAGAGCGAATTACTGCGATCCCCTTCATAGGCCTTGGCCGGCATGGGCATGACAATAGGTTTGCGTCCATACACATTGGCCGGGTTTTCAATCGGCGTCATTTTGGGGGTTTTGCCAACCCGTTTAACCCGGTCGATTGTCCCACATGCCGACAGCGACATCACCCCAATCAAAATAAAAATAACTTTTTTCATGATCTTTTCCTAACCACCAACAACGGGGCCAAAACTGGCACTGGCATAACCGGGGGCCGTCACCACCACATCGATGGTACGGCTGGATTGCAGATTAACGACCCGCAGGGACTCGCCCAGCGCCGCTTCGCCCAGCGCTCGGGCCTTGGCCGTCAGACGAATACCGGGCACTTCATAGACAACCGTAATGATCTCGCCGCGGCTAACCGCGGTTACGCGTTTCAGATCGCTCACACGTATTGGCTTGCCAGCCCGCAAAGCCCGCCGCGCGGCCTGACCGGTGAAATTTTCAGGATCAAGCACAGTGCCAGGGCGCAAGGTGGTCTCGCGCACATCAATCCATTGCACGTCTTCGGGCAGAATTTCCTCGCCAGCCAGATACGCCCGCGTCAAGGCCGGCACCTGTACCAGACGCCATAAGCGCCCGCGCACTTCGACGCTGGGGGCATTGTCATAGGGTGAAATTTGCGCGCTAAAGACGCCGTTTTGCCGCGTAACATCCAATGAAACAATGCGCGCCTGTCCTTCGGCATCCAGCGGAACAAACAAGGTCTGGCCCCGATTGGCCAAGGCGATTTCATAACGAATACCCTCATCTTTTAAGGCCAGTTCATCCTTGATCAACTGGCTCAGCACGCCGGTGCCGATGCGATGCCCTGCCCGGCGTACGGTTACCCGTTTCAAAGAAGAAGGGTTGCGCCAAACCCGGTTTTGCTGTGCCGCCTTGGAAGATAGCCATGCCGGATCAATGGACATCATACGGCCAGGCTCTGGCGCGCGGGTCAGCACAATTTTTGCCAGTCCGCCAGCATTGGAAAACACATCGCCAAAGCGCAACATGGCATCCTGGCTTTCAATCTGGGCACGCAGGTGCAAAGGCTCGTTGGGCGCGGTCTCCTCCCCCAGCACCAGAGCGGCACTGGCCGCAAAGAACAGTAATATCAGGGCAATGGCCATGATCGTTCGTCGGATACGGGTATGTCCGAAGAAAATATTCATCTGAGCATTCATCCCTTTATTAGCGGCGCAGGTTTGCACTGGTGGAGAGCATTTCGTCAGAGGCGGTAATCACCTTTGAATTCATTTCATAGGCGCGCTGGGCCGCAATCAGGGCGGTGATTTCCTGTACGGCATTCACGTTTGAGGTCTCAATGAACCCCTGAACAATAGTGCCAAACCCGGGAGAGCCTGGCGTGCCGGCATTGGCAGGGCCAGAGGCCGCCGATTCCAGGTACAGGTTGTCCCCTTGCGGATCCAAGCCGCCTTCGTTGAAAAAGGTTACAATTTCCAATTGCCCGACAACCGCCGGGACCGGGTTACCGGGGGTCAGGGCCTGTATCTGGCCCTGTTGGTTGATAATCACATCGGTGGCATCCTGTGGCAGGGTAATACCCGGCGAGACCGTATAACCATCTTCGGTGGTCAATTGGCCATCTCCATTGACCGCAAAGTTGCCAGCGCGGGTATAGGCATCATCGCCCGAAGGCAACTGGATACGAAAATACCCTTTGCCACTGATGGCCACGTCAAACTTGTTGCCGGTCTGGGCCAGATTGCCCTGATCAGTAATGCGATAAACCGACCCGGCCTTAACCCCCAGACCGATCTGAACCCCGGTGGGCACGATGGTCCCGGAGGCCGACGAGCTGGCCCCCTGGCGCTCTATGGTCTGGTAGAGCAGATCCTGAAATTCGGCGCGCTGACGCTTGAACGCGGTGGTATTCATATTGGCAATGTTATTCGAGATCACCTCAACATTGAGCTGTTGTGCCAACATGCCGGTCGCCGCTGTATTAAGTGCACGCATTTTCGTCTCCTACTTCAATCACATTCGTTAACGCACCGTGCCAAGGCGCTGTATGGTTTGCTGGGAAAGGGTTTCGGCTTTGCTGAGCATATTGCTGACCGACTGATAGGCCCGCGTGGTCTCGATCAGACGACTCATTTCCACAATCGCCACCACATTGGACCGCTCCAGATGGTGCTGCATGATCACCGGCTTATCTACGGCCTGTACAGCCGCGTTGGCCGGCGCTCTAAAACGCCCTTCACCTTCTTTGATCAGGGAATTCAAGTTCTCAAAATTGGCGATATCCAGCCGGGCAACCTCCAGGCCGCCGACCTGTACCGAGCCTTCTTTGGTGATGATGGGGGGCTCGCCGTTTACATCCAGAGTGATCTGGGCGCCACCATCATCCAGCACCGCCATACCATCTGCGGTGGTCAGAACACCAACATCATTGACGGCAAAACGCCCATCCCGGGTATAGCGCTCACCATTGGGGGTTTCGATTACAAAAAAGCCCGGGCCGCTAAGCGCCAAATCCAGCGCCCGTCCAGTTTTTTCTATCTGGCCATCCGAAAAACGGCGGGAGACACCGGTATCCTGAACAAAACTGATGGGGGACGTGCCGCCAAGGGCCGTAGCCGGGCCCGCCGAAACATTGCGAAGCAGCAGTTTTTCAACCTTGAAACCCGCGGTGGACATGTTGGCAATATTGTTGGCGGTAACATCCATTTGGCGACGAAGAACCATCTGTCGCGTCAGCCCAACCATAAGAGCGTTATTCATTTTACCACCTGCTTCTGCCGTAAAGGGCGCATTCAGCGACCTGTGCTCCACACTTTGCACATTCCATGCCACATATTTTTATGTTTATTTTCAATTGGTTGATTGTATACAAGCACAAAGTAGGCAAGGCAGATAGAACACTTCTGCCCACAAACCGGCAGGAAATGCCGTGGTGTCTGCGCAGCAAAAACATGCCACCTAAGCCGGTTCTGGCAATATCTCCTTAACCATAATTACCCCTATTATTAGAGAATGATTTTTGGTGGAGCTTTTCATGGCCGATGAAGACGACGAACCGGACGACGACGTCAGCGAAGACGACGAAGAAGGTGGCGGCAAAAAAGCCGGATTAAAGAAAAAACTACTCTTTATCGGCCTGCCGATTGTGCTGGTTTTGCTGTTGGGTACCGTGGGTGCCCTGATGTTTCTGGGTGGCGGCAAGAAAGATGATGCCGAACATGCCAGTGCCGAAGCCGGTGCGGGCGGCGAAGGCCATGAGGCCGCCGCCGAAGAAGAACATGGGGCAGACCCGGTTTTTTATGAACTGCCCGAAATTTACGCCAACATTATTGATGATGAAGGCGAAACCTCGGTTTTGAAACTGATTGTCTTGCTGGAGGTGGATGACGAGGAAACCATCAAGAAAATCGAACCTTTACTCCCTCGGATTGTTGATCGGTACCAGGGCTTTCTGCGCGAATTGCGCATGGAGGACGTGAAGGGATCGGCCGGGTATTACCGGCTGAAACTGGAACTGTTGCGCCGGGTCAACCAGGCCGTTGCCCCGGTCCAGGTCAATGATCTGACCATTGATACTCTTTTGGTGAACTGACGCGATGAGTGACGAAACAGACCAGGATGCAATGGCCGCCGAATGGGCGGCAATGGCCGAAGAAGAAAGCGCGCCGGCTAAATCTGCCGATGGCGGTATGGATGAAGATCAGGATGCCATGGCCGCCGAATGGGCGGCAATGGCCGAAGGTGGCGACAGTGCCACCATTGCCGGGACCGAAGATGGCCCCGGCGCAGAGCGTATTCTGAACCAGGACGAAATTGATAACCTTCTGGGCTTTGAAGGCGGCGAAGATGATGATCAGGACAGTTCGGGCATTCGGTCGATCATCAACACTGCCCTGGTCTCTTATGAACGCCTACCCATGCTGGAAATCGTCTTTGACCGTCTTGTGCGGTTGATGACCACATCCTTGCGCAATTTTACCTCGGACAATGTCGAGGTCAGCCTGGACAATATTTCTTCTATCCGGTTTGGCGATTATCTGAACTCTATCCCCCTGCCCGCCATTTTGGCGGTTTTCCGAGCCAAGCAATTGGATAATTACGGCCTGTTGACCGTTGATTCCAACCTGATTTATTCCATTGTGGATGTGTTGCTGGGTGGTCGCCGCGGCACCGCCGCCATGCGGGTCGAGGGGCGGCCCTATACCACCATTGAACGCCAATTGGTGCAGCGGATGATCGAAGTGGTGCTGCAAGATGCCCAGGCGGCCTTCAAACCCCTGACCGAAATCGATTTTGCCCTGGACCGGGTGGAAACCAATCCGCGTTTTGCCGCCATTGCCCGCCCGGCCAATGCCGCCATTCTGGTTCGCCTGCGTATTGATATGGAAGACCGTGGCGGCCGCATTGAACTGATGCTGCCTTACGCCACCCTGGAGCCCATTCGCAAAATGCTGTTACAGCAATTCATGGGCGAAAAATTTGGCCGCGATAACATCTGGGAAAGCCATCTGGCATCCGAGCTGTGGTCAACCGCCATGGAAGTCAGCGCGGTTCTGGATGAGCACGAAGTGCCCCTGCACAAGATGATGAACCTCAAAGTGGGGGACACCATCATGATGAATACCAGCCCGAACAGCGACATCATGTTGCGCTGTGGCAATATTATGCTGGCCAATGGACGCATGGGACGTTTGGGCAAAAAAATGGCGATCCGCGTACAGGAAGGCATCAAGCCAGCCTTGCGTCGCCAATTAGAGGAGCAAATGTAATGACACTGGCACTGGGATTTGAGATTTTACTCGCCTTTCTGTTACTGGTTACGGTGTTTTACTGCTGGCGACTGGACCGGCGCCTGAATGCATTGCGCAACGGCCAGGATGGCATGCGCGAGGCGGTCACCGACCTGATCAAGGCCACCAGCCAGGCCGAGGCCTGTATTCAGGGTCTGCGGGACACCGCCGGGCAAAGCAGTGTTGAGCTGGATGCACGCATTACCAAGGCCCAGAAACTGGCCGCCGATTTACAACGGCTGAGCCGACAAAGCCGTTTGGCCGACCCATCGATCAAACCCGTTCCACGGGCCAGTAATACCAGTGCCGCGCCGCGTACACCCGGCCTGATGGATCGCCTGCGCGAAGCCGGTTAAAATCATGGCACGCTCCACCCGCATACTGGCCTTTGTCTCTGTCATTGCTTTGGGGCTGTTTGGCCTTAAATCTCTGACCATCACTTCGGATGTCCTTAGTTTCCTGGACCCGGCCACCCCCGCCTGGGCCTTGTCCGGTGGCAAGAAAAAAGAAAAAAAGAAAAAGGGTGGACACGAAAAGCCGGCCAAGCCTGGGGAGGAGAAACCATCGGTACCGGCCCTGGTACCAGAACCAGACCCCGCACCCGAACATCAAGAGGCCGCCGCGACCCCGGTTTGTGAGGGACCCAGTCCCGCCGAACAGGCTGGTTTGAGCGAACAGGAACTGAATGTTTATCTTACCCTGGGGCAACGCAACCGGTTATTGAACGAGCGGGAAAATGAAATTGCCACCCGCGAAGGCTTGTTAAAAGTTACCCAACAGCAAATTGACGAACGCATTGCCAAGCTGGAATCCCTGAAGTCCGATATCAATGGCCTGCTTGGCAAACTTGATGAAAAAGAAGAAAAACAGATCCAGACACTGATCAAACTTTACGATACCATGAAGCCCAAGGCCGCGGCAAAAATTTTCACCGGCCTGGATAAAGATGTCCTGTTACGAGTGGCCAGCCGAATCAAATCTGAAAATCTGGCAAAAATCATGGCGGCCATGCCGGCAGGCAAAGCGGCGGAACTGACCGTAGCCCTGGCTGCGAGTAACCGGTTGCCGGAAATGACCAAGGATTTGCCCGGTTTTGCCTCTAGCGGTCAAAAATAACCGGATTTTACAGCCCATTAAGAGGTCCACGTTAGGGTGTAACCCGTATGTCTATTTTCAATACCAGTTACGAACGTATCAGTGGGGAGTAAAATGAGAAAAAATCAGGCTGAAGGCGAATTGATTTCCCCGCCAGATACTTTGCGCAAAAAAGTTGGCGGCAAATTAGGGCCCGCCAATATGGAAGCCATCGCCAAGGCCGAAGCGGCCCTTTCCAATCTTTCGGAAAACTTCGACACCTGGATTTGCGATGAAGTCGACAAGCTGGAAGTCGCCCGCAAGGCAGTTCTGGAAGAAGGACTGGGCGGCGACGCCGGACAGGATCTTTTCAACGCTGCCCATGATCTGAAGGGCCTGGGTACCACCTATGGCTATCCCTTTGTCAGCGGCATGGCGGATTCGCTTTGCAAGATCACGCTGGAAAAAGAAATTCGCGCCAAGGCTTCCATCGCCCTGGTCAGCGCCCATGTCGATAGCATCCGCGCTGTGGTGCGTGGTCATATCAAGACTGCTAACAATCCGGTGGGTCAGGCACTGTTGAAGGAATTATCCGATCGGGCAACCGAATTTCTGGCGAAGGCATAAAGGCAACACGCCATCATAATTGCCCGGCGAGCCTAGATCGCTACTGGCGGCAAGACAATTTCCCGGTTAAGATTTTCTCGTAAAGCGTGCAAAGCGCCATATGAGGAAATGCCATGACCACCATCAAGTCACCCCTTTATTCTGCCATTGCAGGTTTGTTTATCAGCACGGTTCTTATGGCCGGCTCTGCATCGGCACAGGAACAGACCCTGTTATTAAGCCAGCCGGATCTCTCTGGCGACCACATTGCCTTTGTCTATGCCGGCGATATCTGGATTGCGGATCGTGATGGGGCCCACCCCCAACGATTAACATCGCATCCGGCCAATGAAGGCAGTGTCAAATTTTCGCCGGACGGTAAAATGCTGGCCTTTACGGCCCGTTATGATGGCAATGGCGATGTCTATGTCATGCCCGTCAGTGGCGGCCAGCCCAAACGCCTGACCTTTCACCCGGACTATGACCGGGTGACCGGCTGGACAGCCGATGGCAGCGCCGTGGTGTTTTCTTCGCGGCGCGAAAACAGTTTTGGCCGCTCTGGCCAACTCTATCATGTCAGTATCAAAGGCGGTTTGCCGGTCAAGCAAATGGAAACCCGGTTTTTTGCCGGGGCATGGTCACCCGATGGCAAATCTCTGGCCTATATTCCCAACGGCCCAGCCTATAACGGTCTTTATGGCGGCTCGTCGGGGTGGCGACAATATCGTGGCGGGGCCTCGCCCTCGATCAACATCTATTCCCCCCAGGCACAATCCGTAGTGCACATTCCCGGCGACCGGGTTAATGATCTGAACCCCATGTGGATCAACGGCAAGGTCTGGTTCATTTCGGACCGGGACAACCAATCGCTTAATCTTTTCAGTTATGATCCTGCCAGTAAGGCCATCACCCAGCATACCCATGAAGGCCCCTGGGATATTCGGGCCGCCGGCAGCGATGGCCAGCGCATCATTTTTGAAGCCGGGGGACGGTTGAAATTGTTTGATCCGGCCACCGACAAGACAACCGAAATCAAGATTTCCATCCATCCGGATCTGGAACAATTGCGTCCCAAATGGAAAAATGTTGGTGGCCAGACAACCCGCATCGGTCTGTCGCCAACGGCCAAACGGGCGGTACTGACCGCCCGCGGCGAAGTGTTTACTGTCCCTCTGGAAGATGGCTCCACACGCAATCTGACCGGTACGGATGGGGTGCGCGAATTTGATGCCCTGTGGTCTCCCAAAGGTGACCAGATTGCCTATATGGATGACCAGGACGGCCTTTATCGCCTGGTCATTACGGACCAGCGCGGCGAAAAAGAAAGTCGGCGACTGGCCCTAGGCCCGGATCATGCCAAGGCCTTTTACACCCTGTTGGAATGGGGTGGCCAGGGCAAACGCATCCTCTATCAGGACAACCATCTGAACCTCTATGCCATAGATCTGCGCAATGGTATTCGCACAAAAATAGCCACCAACACCCGACGGGCCAGCTTTGCCACCGCCGTATCCCCCGATGGGTCCTGGCTGGCCTATACATTGGAGAGGCCCAATTTTCTGGCGGATCTGATGTTGTATAATTTTGCTACGGCTCAATCCACCCGGGTTTCCGATGGCATGAGCGATACCGGCTCACCCACCTTTAGCCGGGATGGCAAAATCCTGTATTTCACCGCTTCGACCAATTCAGGGCCGACCCAGGTTGGCCTGGATATGAGTTCACAGGAACGCCCCTATCGGGCCGGAATTTATGCCCTGGTGCTGAGCGCCAAAGGCAAATCCCCGTTATTACCAAAAACCGGCGATGAAGAGCCCAAAAAGAAAGCCAAGCCCGAAACCAAGAGCAAAAAGGGCAAGAAAGACAAAACCTCAAATGACAAGGACGAAGATAAAACCCCGATTACCAAAGTCGATATAAACGGTCTTGGGGACCGGATCGTCGCCCTGCCCCTGCCGGAACGTAATTACGATACGCTGGCCACGTCCAAAAAGGGGGCGCTGTATTATATCGAGCGCACACAGCCGGGCATTACCGTAGAGCCGCAGGGTAAAAATCCGCAAGCGGCGAATGTGTTGAAACGTTTTGATTTTGAAGAGAAAAAATCAAAAACCGTAGCTCACAAGATTGGCACCTATTCCATGAGTGCTGATGGCACCCATTTGATCATCCGCAAGGTGAACAATACCATCGTTACCGCCAAGGCAGCCGAAAAACTCAAGCCGGAAGTGCTTAAGCTTGACGGGGTGCGGGCCTTTATTGATCCGCGCCATGAATGGGAACAGATATTCGAAGAAGTCTGGCGCATGGAACGCGACTTCTTCTATGATCCCAACATGCACGGGCTGGACTGGCAGGCCATCCATGACCGCTATAAACCTCTTTTGGCCCATGTGGGGCGCCGAGAGGATTTGAATACCCTGCTTACCGAAATGATTGCGGAAATGCAGGTCGGACACAACCGGGTCGGCCGGGGCGATGTGCACTCTGAAAAGAGCACCAAGACCGGCCTGTTGGGTGCCGATTTGCGCATTGAAAATGGTCATTACCGGATTAAGACCATTTATACCGGCGAGCACTGGAATCCCTTCATAGAAGCACCGCTGGCCGAACCTGGTCTGGGCGTCCATGAAGGTGATTATATTCTGGCGATCAATGGCCGGGCGCTCGGTGCAAATGATAATATCTTCGCCTTTCTGGAAGGCAGCGCCGGCACGCAACTGAGCCTGAAAATCAGTGCAACCGGCAATGCATCTGATGCTCGTACCGTCATCGTCGAGCCCACCCGGTCTGAACGCCAATTGCGCCATTGGGCCTGGGTGGAACGCAACCGCAAATGGGTGGCCGAACAAAGCGATGGCAGGGTTGGCTATGTCTATCTGCCCAACACCGCCGGTGCCGGTTATACCTATTTCAACCGCATGATGTTTGCCCAGACTGATCGCGACGCGATGATTTTCGATGAACGCTCCAATGGTGGCGGCCAGGCGGCCAACTATATAATTGATGTCTTGCGCCGGGTTTATCTATCTGGCTGGAAAGATCGCGACGGCAAGGTCTATAACACGCCCGGTGGTGCCATTTATGGCCCCAAAGTAATGCTGATTGACCAGGATGCCGGCTCGGGCGGTGACTATATGCCCTATGCCTTTCGCTATACCAATATTGGCAAACTGATCGGCACGCGAACCTGGGGTGGGCTGATCGGCATCTCCGCCAATCCACCATTGATTGATGGCGGGTTCCTGACAGTGCCGTTCTTCCGTTTCTTTACACCAGAAGGAAAATGGAGCGTGGAGAACGAAGGTGTGGCCCCGGATATCGAGGTGGCGCTGGATCCCATAGCCTTTAACCAGGGGCGGGATGCACAGCTGGAGCGGGCACTGGCCGACGTCATGAAAGACCTGCGCAGTTATCGCCCGGTGGATCGTAAAACCGCACCGCCCTATCCCACCAGACTAGGTCATTAAGGAAAACCCCGGGCACCATGGTATGGTGCCCGGGGCCGGTTTCACACGGGGGTTTTAGGGTGTTGCGTGTGAAACGATGGGCGGAGGGAAAAGCCTATTTGCGCTTTTTCTTCCTGTTCTTGCGGTCTTCTTTTTCGTCGTGATGGTTTTCCAGCATTTTCAGAATGCGGGCATTCATTTCGGCGCGCTTTACCGCCGGGGCGGCAAACTCTTCGGCGGTTACCCTGGCATCCCCGTCTTCATCCAGATCCTGAAACGCATCGACCATTTGAGCATGAAGCCTGGATACCCAATAGGCCTGATATTCCTCCAGGCTCAGCATCCCATCGCGATTGCTATCATAGGCTTTCAGCTTCGCATCGCGGGCCTTTTTGGCCTCGGCTTCAGTGACCGTGCCATCCTTGTCCAGATCCAGGTCTTTATTGTCGTCATCCATAAACATGAATTGAAAACTGTTGCCCATAGCAAAAGGCATTCTTGGGTGAGCGGGCATGTCCGGGCCAAAGCGCATCATATCAAAGTCCATATCGCCGGACCATTCATGCAAGCCCCCCCTATCGTCATCCATCTTAACAACAATACGTTTTTTTCCTCGACCACCTTTGTTAAAAAAGCCATGCCGAGGGCCATCATCGCCTTCCATGGTGATGATTTTGATTTCTCCATCGCCGCCATCCAGTTTTTTCAGGAAGAAACCATTAGATCCACCCCAAGACATGGAATCGTTGATCACAACGGCGCAATCCTTGTCATCCTCGTCGGTTTTAACCGTCTTGCCATTTACCGTTTTCGTAATGCGCACATCGCCATCTTCAACATTGACATTACATTCAATTTTCTTTTCGCCTTTTTTCGACTTTCCAGCAGCCTGAACTGGCATGGCCAGCAAGCTTATCGCTAATACGCCAAGGCTGGCATTTAGAGCTATCTTTACGCTCATTTTGGGTCTCCCAATTTATTAGGCACACAACCGTGCATCACCAGACCATGCGCCAGAAAACCCCAAAGGTCGCACTCAAGGGTGTCTGTATTTGTCGCAAAATGTCGCGAACACCGTCGTTTGCAATAAATCTTGACAAGTTTTCATCAAAAATTTCATGCGCTTTTGTTATAGTGCGCCCATGAGTAACAGCGCACACATTCTGGTGGTTGATGACCATCATGACATTCGCAATTTGGTCAGCCGCTATTTGCGCCGCCAAGGCTTTCGCACGACCGAAGCCAAAAACGCTGTTGAGGCCAGAAACCATATTGCCGCCGGTGTTTTTGAACTGGTCATTTTAGACATTATGATGCCCGGCGAGGACGGCCTGTCCCTGTGTCGGTTTTTACGTGAAAGCAAAGGCCCGCCGGTGATCCTGCTGAGCGCCATGGCCGAAGAGACTGACCGCATTGTCGGGCTGGAAATCGGTGCCGATGATTATCTGACCAAGCCGTTTAACCCGCGCGAATTGCTGGCCCGCATCCGTGCCATTTTGCGCCGCAGCCAAGAAGGTCATGTCCGTTTGGAACAGGATGAGGCCCAAGCCCATTGGCATTTTGATCGCTGGACCTTGCGTGCGGCTGAGCGGGCGCTGTTTGATGAAGCCGGTAACAAAACCCCATTATCAAGCGGCGAATTTCGCCTGCTCAGGGTTTTGCTCAACCGCCCGAACCAAGTGCTTAACCGTGACCAATTACTGGACCTAACGCAGGGGCGCGCCGCCAAGGCCTTTGACCGGGCCATTGATAACCAGATCAGCCGCTTGAGACAAAAAATTGAACACGATCCCGCGCACCCCACTTTGGTTCAGACCATTTGGGGCGATGGATATATGCTGTGCGCACAAGTGAGCACGCAAAGCACAAAAGAGAGCGCATCATGAGAGCCTTTTGGCCGCAAAGCCTGGCCGGGCGCCTGATTATTTGGCTGATGTTGGTGCTCGGTCTGGCGCTGATAACGGCGCTGTTGATACAACGAAACAGTAATGAGCGTCTTCTTGCGCAGATGGCCAAAGAAGATGCGGTTACCCGCGCCACCATGTTATCGCGCATTCTTGACCAAGGCGGCCAAGACCAATGGAATGAAACCTTGCACGCGGCGACATCAAAGGATCTGCGTTTCAGTATTCGTGAGAACGTTTTTGAATTTGATAAAAACAAGGAAAAACGAAAAATCACCGTAACATCGTCAACGACCATGCCTGTAAAGTCGTTGAAAAATAGACCGCCATTTCCACCTCAGGGGCTTAGAAGGGTATTGCGCCGCAATCAAAATGTGGAAACGGGCAAGAGGCTATTGGTGATTGAACGCGCCAGCAAACGCGCCTTAAACATAAGCAGAAAAAAAGATGCTCGCCCCTCTTTTGACCTAGGCTATCAAACCATTACCATTGATGATGTTGGCGAGATTCCAAAAGAACGCGTGCCGCATTTGCTAAGCGGAAAGGAAAGTATCAGCTCTTTTTTCCTCCCCGCGCCGCCACCACTTCCCCCTCTTGCGATTAAATCTTTCGATATTGACGCGCCCGCCGAAGAAAACCAGACCATAGACATGGTGATTAAACTGGATGATGGGCGCTGGTTAAATGCCGCTTATATGCCACAAGCTTTGCCACTTTGGACCGGGAACAGCCTCTTATTTCTTGGCCTTCTGGCCGTGGCCATTGGCGGCGTAATTATTCTGGTTATTCGCCATGAAACCCGCCCCATGCAACGTCTTGCCGCCTCGGCTGAGGCCTTGGGGCGTGGTGAGCATATGCCACCCTTGGATGAAAACGGCCCCTTTGAGGTTCGCACTGCGGTTAAGGCTTTTAATGTCATGGGTAGTCGCCTTGCCCGCTATATGCAGGATCGCACCCGCATGCTGGCCGCCATGTCCCACGATTTACGCACGCCGCTAACGACGCTGCGTCTGCGCGCAGAAATGATTGATGAGCCGGAAACGCGTGAAAAACTGATCGAGACGATTGAAGAAATGCACCGCATCACCCAAGCCAGCCTCAGTTTTGCCCGCGAAGAAGACGATAGCGAAAACACCGAAAATATAGACCTGAATGCCTTTCTTTTAGAGCTTTGTGACGAGGCTAATTCCATGGGCAAGGATGCCTGTTTGCAAGATGGCACACCGCCGATAATGGCGCGTATTCGCCCCGCCGCCATGCGCCGGGCAGTCCGTAATTTGATCGATAACGCTGTACGGTATGGAAAATGCGCACGGCTTTCCCTTCAACAAAGCAAAAGCGCAATCCGCATCATCATTGATGATGATGGTCCCGGCATTGATGAAACCCAATTAGGCGACGTCTTTTCGCCCTTTGTACGGCTGGAAAATTCGCGCAACACCGATACTGGCGGCACCGGCCTTGGTCTTAGCATTGCGCGCACTATCGCCCGCTCCCATGGCGGCGATGTGGTGTTGGAAAACCGAAAAGACGGCGGCTTACGCGCGATATTGAGTGTACCGGGTGGGACGGGCTGAAATCATCGGTGCTTAAGCCCCCCCTCCGCCCCGCCAAAGACCTTGGCGAGGCACCTCCCCCGTAAACAGGGGAGGACAATAGTTGGGGCAAGTTCCTATATTTTTCTTCCTCCGTTTACGGGGGAAGTGGCCACGTAGTGGTCGAAGGGGGCTAAACCGCTCGCTCAACCAGCATTTGCTTGATCTCACCAATGGCCTTGGCCGGGTTCAAGCCTTTGGGGCAAACTTGCGTACAATTCATAATGGTGTGACAGCGATAAAGCCGGAAGGGGTCTTCCAACGCATCGAGGCGCTCGCCGGTGGCTTCATCGCGGCTGTCAATCAGCCAGCGATAGGCCTGCAAGAGCGCCGCCGGGCCAAGATATTTATCGCCATTCCACCAATAACTGGGGCAAGCGGTCGAGCAGGATGCGCACAAAATACATTCGTACAGACCATCCAGTTTTTCCCGGTCTTCAATGGACTGTTTCCATTCTTTGTCCGGGGCCGCCGTAGTGGTTTTCAAATAGGGTTGCATGGCCGCATGCTGGGCATAAAAATTGTTCAGATCCGGCACCAGATCCTTGATCACCGCCTGATGTGGCAATGGCGAAATGGAAATGACCTTGGATTTAATCTCATCCAGCGGTTTGGTACAGGCAATGGTATTGCGCCCATCAATATTCATGGCGCAGGATCCGCACACCCCTTCGCGGCAGGAACGACGAAAGGTCAGTGTCGAATCCACATTATCCTTGATATAAATAATCGCGTGCAGGGCCATGGGGCCAAACTGGCTGGTGTCCAGATCATAGGTATCCCAGCGCGGATTTTCGCCGCTGTCTGGATCATACCGATAAACCCGAAACTGACGCACATTTTTGGGGTCCGCGCCCTGGGGAGCTGGCCAGTGCTTGCCTTTTTGAATGGTGGAATTTTTGGGTAGGGTTAGCTGAACCATATCAATACACCCGTACGGCTGGTTGGATATAATCAATTTCGTCGGTCATGGTATAGGTATGCACGGGCCGATAATCGAGCGTCACCTTGCCGCCTGCATCAATCGTTCCCAATGTGTGCTTCATCCATTTTTTATCATCACGATCGGCAAAGTCTTCGCGGGCATGGGCGCCGCGGCTTTCCTCGCGGGCCAAGGCGCCATTGATCAGCACCGTAGCCTGGCTGAGCAAATTATAAAATTCAAGACTTTCAACGAGGTCCGAATTCCAGATCATGGAATGATCCGAAACCTTCATGTCCTTGGCCATATCCCAGATTTTGGCGACCTCTTTAGTGCCTTCGGCCAGCGTTTCGCCCGTACGGAAGACGGCGGCATAATTCTGCATAGTTTCCTGTAAATGCAGGCGCAGATCCGCGGTAGAGGTTTTGCCATTGGCATTACGTATGGCGTTAAAGTTTGCCAGCGACTCATCGCCCGCATCCTTTGGCAGATCGCGCTGTCGCGCGCCGGGTTTGAGGATTTCGACACAGCGCTGCCCGGCCGAGCGACCAAACACCACAATGTCCAGCAAAGAGTTACAACCCAGACGATTGGCCCCGTGCACCGAGGCCGAGGCCGCTTCGCCGGCGGCAAAAAGGCCCGGCACAATGGCATCCTGGTCGCCATCTTTGGGGCAGACCACTTCGCCATGGAAATTGGTCGGAATGCCGCCCATATTATAGTGCACGGTGGGCAGGACCGGGATCGGTTCCTTGGTCACATCCACACCGGCAAAGATTTTGGCACTTTCCGATATGCCCGGCAGACGCTTGTGCAACAAATCCGCCGGCAAATGATCAAGGTGCAGATAAATATGATCTTTCTTGGGACCAACCCCGCGCCCTTCGCGAATTTCAATGGTCATGGCCCGGCTGACCACATCGCGGCTGGCCAGATCCTTGGCGGTGGGGGCATAGCGCTCCATAAAGCGCTCGCCCTCGGAATTGACGAGATATCCGCCCTCGCCTCTGGCCCCTTCGGTGATCAACATCCCGCCACCATAAATGCCGGTGGGGTGGAACTGGATAAATTCCAGATCCTGCAAGGGCAGACCCGCGCGCAGCACCATGCCGCCACCATCGCCTGTGCAGGTGTGCGCCGAGGTGCATGAGAAGTATGAGCGGCCAAAACCACCGGTGGCCAGAATAACCGCCTGGGCCTTGAAACGGTGCAGCGTGCCATCATCCAGCTTCCATGCCAGAACGCCGCGGCAAACCCCGTCTTCCATGATCAGATCAAGGACGAAATATTCGATAAAAAAGCTGGTTTCCTCGCGCACGCATTCGCCATAAAGCGTGTGGATCAGCGTGTGGCCGGTACGGTCCGCGGCGGCGCAGGCGCGCTGGGCCGGGGTTTTGCCGAACTCTTTCATATGGCCGCCAAAGGGACGCTGATAAATCTTGCCCTCTTCAGTGCGCGAAAAGGGCAGGCCCCAATGTTCCAGCTCATACACCGTTTGTGGCGCTTCGCGGCACATATACTCAATCGCGTCCTGATCACCCAGCCAGTCCGAGCCTTTGACCGTGTCATACATATGCCACTGCCAGCTGTCGTCCGACATATTGCCAAGCGAGGCCGCAATACCGCCCTGTGCGGCCACGGTGTGGCTGCGTGTTGGGAAAACCTTTGAAATACAGGCTGTTTTCAGGCCGCCTTGTGCCGCGCCCAGTGCTGCACGTAAGCCCGCGCCACCGGCGCCCACGACCACCACATCATAGGTGTGGTCAATCCATTCACTTGCCAAGGCCTTAACCCCCAAAGTTGATTTTTATGAGCGCATAAACGGCAATCAGCCACAGCGCCAACGCAAAAAGTCCATTGAGCAACAGAGCGATGGTCCGCACCGTGCCGCCAAAATAATCCTCGATCGCGGTCTGCACGCCCAGACGCATATGCACCACCATGGCGCTGATCACCAAAAACGTCACCGCCGCCCCAAAGGGCGATCCCAGCCAGGCCATCACGCCATTATAGCCAGAAGTAAAACTGGACAGAAATTGAAACAAAAACAGTGGGATCAGGACCAGCAAAGCCAGCGCCGTCACCCGTTGCTTGATAAAATGGCCAACGCCTTTGTGGGCAGCGCCCAGGCCGGTTACATTCTTATAGGATGTACGCATGGTTCAGCCCCCCACCTTCAAAAGATCAAGGCTCCAATAGGCGGTCACCCATATGGCCAGTGTCAGAATGGCGGCCAGTACAATCACCACCCAGGCGGTGCGATCGGCGGTTTCCTTGTCATAACCGATGCCCTTGTCCCACAAGAGATAGCGCACGCCATTAAGCAGGTGAAAGCTAAGCGCCAGGGTAAAGCCAAAGAGCAGCGCCCGGCCCGGCCAGGACGCCATGATGGACATCAGCTTCATATAGGCCTTTGGGCCCTCGGCAGCAGCGGCCAGCCAGGCCACCAATACAAACACACCACCATAAAGCGCCACGCCCGAGGCGCGGTGTAATATCGACGTCACCATGGTGACATGCCAACGCCAAACAGATGTGAATGGCGATAACGGCCGTGGATCTGACCAGCCTGTACTCATGCCCTGCCCCTTATTCCTTGCAGACGACTCAGGGCAGCCACCGCCACCCATTGAAAAAGGACGTTACGCCTCTGAATGTTCAAGTCAACGGATGGCTGTGAAGCAAATACGGCTTGCCCGCAGGTTCAAAGACCGCGAGGCGAAACCAACACCAAAGCGGTTATTTTGGGGTGGGGGCCTTGTGGGTCACCGCCGTCTGAAAGGCATCATCCTTGCCCATCGCCAATAAAGGCGCGGCATCGGTGATGGCATCGAGTAGCGGGTCCAGCCACCCTGCATCTTCTTTGGCAAAGTCATGCAATACATAATGGGTGACCAAGGCTTTATCACCTGGATGGCCGATGCCGATGCGGGCGCGGCGAAAGTCTGGCCCCAGGGCGGCGGTGATGGATTTAATCCCATTATTGCCCGCCGCGCCGCCGCCGGTTTTTACCCGGAACTTGCCCGGTGCCAGATCCAGCTCGTCATGAAAAACCACAATGTCTTTCAAGGGGATTTTATAGAACTTTGCTGCGGCCTGCACTGCACGCCCGGATTCGTTGTAATAGGTTTGCGGCTTCATCAACAGGGTTTTGATGCGCCCTTCATCCGTATCGATAAAGCCATCGGCAACCAGTGCGCCAAATTTGGCCCGCCACGGCCCAAAGCCATGGGCGCGCGCCAGCGCATTCACCGCCAGAAAGCCCGCATTATGCCGGTTCAGACGGTATTTTGGATCTGGATTACCAAGCCCAACAATCAACAGCATGACGTTCTCCGGTTAGCGTAAAACAGAGTGCGTCAGAAAAAACAGGCTGTCAGATGACAGGGGCGGGAAAAATTATTCCTCGCCACCTTCGCCGGCTTCGCCTTCTTCGCCCTCAGCAGCTTCGGCCAGAGCCTCGGCGGCTGCTTCTGCTTCGGCCTCTTCTTCGGCCTCCGAGATGGCGGCACGCGAGCCAACCACGGTCACGATGGTAAAGTCACGATCAGTAATGGCCGAGGTAACGCCCTCGGGCAGGCTTACCGAAGAAATGTGAGCCGAATCGCCAATTTCATACCCGGTAAGGTCAATTTCGATGGCATCAGGGATATTGCCGGCCGGGCAAAGCAGAGCCAGTTCGTGGCGCACAACGTTCAGAACGCCGCCACGTTTCAGGCCAGGTGATTCTTCTTCATTGATAAAGCGTACGGCCACTTCGACTTCAATCATCTGATCGGCGTCAACGCGATAAAGGTCCACATGCATGGGCGCATCAGTAACCGGATGATATTGAACATCGCGAGTCAGCACCAATTGCTTTTCACCCTTGTGTTCAATGGTCACGGTCTGGGCAATAAAATCGCCTGAATTCAAAGCCTTGCGGACTTCATTTTCTTTCAGGCTGATGGCCACATTGCCCAACTTGCCACCATAAAGGATGCCCGGGATCATGCCTTCGCGGCGGGTTTGGCGGGCGCCACCAGTGCCGGTGCGTTCGCGCACGTCAACAGAAAGAAGAATATCGGCCATCGGTCCGGTCCTTAAATTTCAAATGTCCTACAATCGGCACGCGCGCACAGGCACGCCGCGCGTGTAAAACGCTGCGTAAATTCGAGCGCGGTCTATAGGCGAAGTTCGCGGCAAGCGCAAGCGCCGATCTGCAGGAAAGCCCGCCCCGGTTACGCCTTGCCAGATGCGGAAGCACGTATGGCGCGAACCAGGGCGGCCTCGTCAATCTGATAATGGCGGTAAAGATCATTCAGATCGCCGCACTGGCCAAATTCGCTGACCCCCAGCGCGCGCAGTTTATGACCATTAACACCCCCCAGCCAGGAAAGCGCCGCCGGGTGGCCATCCTGTACTGTGAACAGTTGTGCCTGTGCCGTTAACGGGGCCAGTAAGTGCTCGATATGAGATACGTCATGCGCACCGCTTTGCCAATCATGATAAAGCCGATCGGCCGACGTGATGGCCAACACCCCCAGCCCTTTATAGTCACTTTTCAGGGTCTCATAGGCGGCCTGGGCCTCCGGGGCCACCGCACCGCTATAGATAATCACCTGATCCACGTCCCCATCCGGCCGGTGCAGCCAATAGCCGCCATTGAGAATATCGGCCTGTTGCTCGGGGCTTAACGTCCGCTTTGGTTGTTCCAGCGCCCGGGTGGACAGGCGCAGATAGACCGAGCCGCCCGCCGCCTCGTCCTGCATATGGGCAAAGCACCAGCGCATGATCAGGGCCAGTTCGTCCGCATAGGCCGGCTCGAACGATGTCAGCCCCGGCTGTCCCAGCCCGATTAGCGGCGAGGAGATGGACTGGTGCGCGCCCCCTTCGGGGCTTAAGGATATGCCTGACGGCGTCGCCACCAGCATAAAGCGCGCATCCTGATAACAGGCGTAATTCAGAGCATCCAGCCCCCGCGCAATGAACGGATCATACAGGGTGCCAATGGGAAACAGCCGCTGGCCAAACAGGCTGTGCGACAGGCCCAAAGCGGCCAGATTGATAAACAGATTGTTTTCGGCAATGCCCAGCTCGATATGCTGGCCCGAAGGCGCGCGTCCCCATTTTTGAATGGAGGCCACCTTGTTTTCCCGAAAGGTATCTGGCTTTTCGCGCCGATGGAAAAGCCCGCGCTGGTTCACCCAGCCACCCAGATTGGTCGACACGGTCACATCTGGCGAGGTGGTAACAATACGATCGGCCAGCGGCCCGCCCGCTTTGGCAATGGCGTTCAAAATACGCCCAAAGCTTTCCTGGGTACTGCCTTTATCAACGCTGTCGGTAGGCAGGGCATCGGGGATTTTAATCGGCGCGGCCTGTTTCACCCGCTGTGATAATGGCTGATTGAACGGCGCATTTTGCAAAGCCGCGTCAAAACGCGCGGTTTCCAGGCCGATGGCTTCGTGGCGTTCCCATTCATGCCCTGAACGCACGCCCATGCTTTGCTGGAACCCCTCCATCTGTTTGGGTGTCATCAGGCCCGCATGATTATCCTTATGCCCCTGCAAGGGCAGGCCATGGCCTTTGATGGTATAACACAGAAACAGGGTCGGCTTGTCGTTTTGCACCTGGGCAAAGGCGTCCAGCACCGCCTCCATGCAATGCCCGCCAAGATCAGTCAGCAGATCGTGCAACGCCGCATCATCATAACGATCCAGCAAGCCCATCAGCTCTGCATCATCCCCCATATCGGCCTTGATCTGTGCCCGCCACGCCGCGCCGCCCTT
The DNA here is from genome assembly GCA_015485335.1 of Robiginitomaculum sp. Classification (GTDB taxonomy): domain Bacteria; phylum Pseudomonadota; class Alphaproteobacteria; order Caulobacterales; family Maricaulaceae; genus Robiginitomaculum_B. The sequence continues at coordinate 41,646 of WFTT01000096.1, read as the reverse complement.
ATAGGTCAGCACGCAATAAAGATCGTTGGGACATTGGTTGAACCAGCGTTTTAACGACCCGCCGCCGCTTTGCTTGAAGGCCTCAAACAGGGTTTTGCCATATTTAAGAGTGATAACATTCCAGCCAACGGCTCGGAAAAACCGGCCGATAATGCGAAACAGGCGTTCATTCACCGTGCCATCCAGGCTCTGGCGGTTATAATCAATCACCCACCACAGATTGCGCACATCATGCTTCCAGGTGTCCAGCAGGGCCTCATAGACATTGCCCTCGTCCAGTTCCGCATCGCCGACCAGGGCCACCATGCGGCCTGGCTCCTGCCCCGCTGGCAACAGATCCTTGTGGCGCAAATAGGATTGCGTCAGAGCAGCAAAATTGGTCATCGCCGCGCCAAGCCCCACCGAACCGGTGGAAAAATCCACCATGGCCCCATCTTTGGTGCGCGAGGGATAGGATTGGGCGCCGCCAAGGGCGCGAAAATTTTCCAGCTTTTCGCGGCTCTGATTGCCAAACAGATATTCGATGGCGTGCATGACCGGGGCCGCATGAGGCTTGACCGCCACCCGGTCCTGTGGCCGCAAGACCTGCATATAGAGCGCCGTCATAATGGTCGAGATTGACGTGCAACTGGCCTGATGCCCACCGACTTTCAACCCATCGCGATTGGGCCGGATATGGTTGGCATTATGGATCATCCAGGCCGATAACCAGCGCACCTTGCGCTCTATGGCCGTCAGTGTATCCAGCGTGTGTTCATCGGTTTGCATCAATCCTGCCAGTCTTTCTGATATGGCTACAGGGTTTTTCTGGCCTTCAGGGCCGCGGTCAACGTACCATCATCCAGATAATCCAGATCCCCGCCCACCGGCACGCCCCGGGCGATCGAAGTGATCTGTACATTGGTATCTTTCAAGGCGTCATGAATATAATGGGCCGTGGTCTGACCATCCACATTGGCGTTTAGGGCCAGAATAATTTCGGTCACATCATCCGCCGCGGCCCGCGATACCAGCTTGCCAATGTGCAAGTCCTCGGGTCGTACCCCATCCAGCGCCGACAAGACACCGCCCAGCACATGATAGCGCCCGCGATAGGCCCCGGCCCGTTCCAGCGCCCACAGATCGCCCACCTGCTCAACCACGCAAATACTGCTCTGATTACGCCCGCGGGCCGCACAAATGGCGCATGGGTCGCTGACATCAATATTGCCGCACTCGGTACAGGCAATAATGCGCTGGGCCGCCTCGCCCAGAGCCTCGGCCAGCGGAGCCATCAGGACTTCTTTTTTGCGGATCAGATGCAAGGCGGCGCGGCGCGCCGAGCGCGGCCCCAGCCCCGGCAGGCGTGCCAGCAGGGTGATCAAACGTTCAATTTGCGGACCGGCAGAAGAATGTGGCATTTGCGAATCATACAAGTGTGTGGATCAGGCTTTATGCCATCAACGCCGCCGTATCGCGAGCGCTTTAGCCGCTGCGTTCTTCATGTTCTTCCACCAGACGCTGGTTATAGGCAAGAAGCGCATCTTCGCGGGAGATATAGCCAATGACCTTTTGCTCCCCATAGCGGGATTTTACCGGTGCCCCATCCAGATTTTCCGCCTTTAACAGCCCCAACGCCTTGCCCAGGGTGTCATCGGCATAAAGCACCGCGCCCGCCATGCTGATTTCCTTGTTCAGGCGGCTGATGGGGGTCATGAAATCGCGCACCCGCACGGTTTGCAAAATCAGACGCTGTGGTCCTTCTCGCAAAGTATAACCACGCAGTTCGATCTGTTTCTGGAACACATTGCCCCGGGTGATGGCTTGCGTCACCACCGTAGCCAGCGACACCGCCAGCAAGACCGCCACCGAGGCCTCGTAAGATTGGGTCAGTTCGAACACGATCAAGGTGGTGGATATGGGCGCGCCCAAAACCGCCCCGGAAAGCGCCCCCATGCCGACAATGGCAAAAAACGCAGGCGCCGCCGCCCCTTCGCCCAACACAGTCCCGGCCAGCGCCCCAAAGGCCGCCCCGGCCATGGCCCCCAGATAAATCGAGGGTGAAAACATGCCCCCGCCAAAACGAAAGGATAGGGTCAGCATGGTCGCCAGGAGTTTAGCAGCCACCAGAAACAATAATAAAGACAGGCCATAGCCGCCATGCAGGGCGGTGCTGGTGGCCTCATAGCCGATGCCCAGCACCTGGGGAAAGGCAATGCCGATCATGCCCACCAGCACCCCGCCAATGGGGGGCAGCGCCCATAAGGGCAGACCAAGACGGCCTGCCAGCTTTTCCACATGGTATGGCCCTTTGACCATCAGGGTCACAAAGATGATGGCCAGGGCGGCACAAATCAGTCCCAACAGCGCGGCGGCCGGAAAATCAATCAGGCTGGCGCTGGGCACCGGGGGCAGCAAGAATGCGGGCTGGGCCCCCAAAAACGACCGTGCCACCACCGCCCCGGCGGTGGCCGCCACCGCCGTGGGCGCAATCACCCGCAAGGCATAATGGCCCAGCACCACCTCCAGCGCGAATAACAGGCCCGCCAGCGGCGCATTGAACGAGGCCGCCACCGCCCCGGCAACACCGCAAGCCAGAAGCGTGCGCGCGTTTCGCGCCCCAAGGTTCAAAATGCGCGATGTGAGCGAGGCCAACGCCCCGCCAAGGTGCACCGCCGGGCCTTCCCGGCCGGCACTGGCCCCGGATCCCAGCGATACAATGGTGATCAGCGCGGAATAGACCCCGGGCCAAAAGCCGATATTGCCCTTGCCCACGGCGCGGGCCTCGATCACTTCGGCAACACTTTGCGCCCGCACCTCGTTAAGTGCCTTTGTGCGCTCGGCCAGAAACAGCAAGGCCCCCACCACCATGCCGCCAATGACCGGGGCCAGCCAAACATGGCTCCAATGCAGGTCAGCGGCGGTACTGGCAAGTCGTTCTTTGGAACTGCCATAAAACAATCCCTGTACCGCCAATATGGAAAGGCGAAACCCCAAGGTGGCAAAACCGGCTAGCGTGCCGATCAGGGCCGCCGTCAGCCACAGCCAGACCGGGTGGTCGGCATGGTAACGGATGCGGCGCACTATCCAGCGCATCCACACCGCCAGAGAATGGTGGTGGTGTGGATGGTGGGGGTGGTGATGCGCGCCTTTTTGCCCGTCTGCTGGTGATGGATTATTCATGCAAGCCGTCCACCGAAGTGCCTTTTTAGTTCCGCCCCAAGATTGACCCCACAGGGCAGTGCTGGCAAGGGCCGGAGCCGCCCTAGATACATTGCCCCTGAAACGTCATCAAAATGTTATCTGCAAAGGGTAGGTGCAAGAGCATGATGCATGAAAAACCCGTTCAAACGTTTCGGTCCATATTCGTGTCTGACATCCATCTGGGAACCAAGGGGTGTCAGGCAGAACTGTTGCTGGATTTCATTCGGCACCATGAAGCGCAAACCTGGTATCTGGTGGGCGATATTATCGACACCTGGCGATTGCGCCGGCGTTGGTATTGGCCGCAATCCCATAATGATGTGGTGCAGAAATTTCTGCGCAAGGCCCGCAAGGGGGCGGAGGTTATTTTGATCCCCGGCAATCATGATGAACCCCTGCGCCAGTATTGCGGCACCCATTTTGGCGGTGTGCAGGTACAACGAGAGGTCATCCACACCGCCGCCGATGGCCGCCGGTTTTTAGTGGTGCATGGCGACGAATTTGACGGCGTCATCCGCTATGCCAAATGGCTGGCCATATTGGGCGATTATGGCTATCGCGCCTTGTTGTCACTGAACACCAGTTTTAATCGCTGGCGTCGTCGGTTTGGTTTTGGCTATTGGTCGCTAAGCGCCTATATCAAAGTGAAGGTCAAAAACGCTTTGCATTATATTGATGATTATGAAAATGCCCTTAGCCAAGAGGCGCGCCGCCGTAATGTGGACGGGGTGATATGCGGCCATATTCACAAGGCGGAAATTCGCAAAATCGGCAATATGCTGTATCTTAACGATGGTGATTGGGTAGAGAGCGCCACGGCCCTGGTTGAGCATATGGATGGGCGTTTCGAGCTGATCCATTGGGCCGCCCAAAGCCTGACCGCCGAAGATAACTTCGCCGTTAAGCCGGCGTGAAAACCACCAACATGATATTGCTCTCGCCAAGCCGGTAATGGCACGCTAAAGCATTATTTATACGGTCTTAGGAGCAAAACATGCGCATCATACTGGTTACCGATGCCTGGGAACCACAGGTCAATGGCGTGGTGCGCACCCTGAGCCGCACCGTGGATGAATGCCGCCTGATGGGCCATGAGGTCGAGGTAATCTCGCCTTATGATGGGTATTTTACCTTCCCTTTGCCAACCTATCCGGAGATTAAACTGGCGCTTTTTGCCAAAAAGGATATTCGCCGCCGGATTGAGAAATTTGAGCCCGATGCCATTCACATTGCCACCGAAGGCACCATCGGCCAGACGGCGCGGGCGCTGTGCCTGAAATGGAACTGGCCCTTTACCACCAGCTATCATACCCAGTTTCCAGAATACATTCATGCGCGTTTTCCCTTTATTCCCGTTTCCTTTGGCTATGCCTTTATGCGCCGTTTCCACAATTCCGGTGGCCGCATGATGGTGACCACCCCCAGCATGCGCGATGAATTGCTGGCCAAGGGATTTCGCAATATCAGCGCCTGGGCGCGCGGCGTGGATACCGAGCTGTTCCACCCGGACCTGCGCGATGTCGAAAATGGTGTCTATGCAGGCCTGCAACGCCCGATCTTTGTCAATGTCGGCCGCATCGCCGTTGAAAAAAATATGGAGGGGTTTCTAGACCTCGACCTGCCCGGCACCAAGGTGGTGGTGGGCGATGGCCCGCAACTGGAAGAGCTGAAGCAGAAATACCCCGAAGCCGTCTTTACCGGGGCCAAATATGATCAGGAACTGGCCCGGCACTTTGCCGATGCAGATGTGTTTGTTTTTCCCAGCCGTACCGACACCTTTGGTCTGGTCAATCTGGAGGCCATGGCCTGTGGCACACCGGTGGCGTCTTTTCCAGTGCCGGGGCCCAGAGACATAATCGGCACGTCAGAGGCCGGTGTCTTTGATGAGGATTTGTGCGCCGCCAGCCTGGCCTGTCTGGAACTGGACCGTGAAAAGGCGCGGGCCCATGCGGAAACCTTTTCCTGGAAAGCCTGCGCCGAAGATTTTGTCAAAAATCTGGAAGTACCGCCACAACCCGAAAGGCGGCGGTTCTGGAAACGGCTTAGGCGTCTGGGGGGCAAGGTGCGTCCTCGCCTGCCCAAACGCCTGCGCCGGCCCAAGCGGGGAAAAACAAACGCCCCCCGCCCGGACTGAGCCTCATTTTACTCAGGGGCTTTCTGTCATCACTTTGAGCGCCCGGGCATTTTCACCAATGCGCATGCGATCTTCTTCGGGCAACGGGATCAAACCCTTGTCGCCCAGATAACCAAACTCGCCCCAAGTGTCTTCGGATGTGAATTCGGCAACAAATTCGGGGATGCCGGGCACCAGATCGGTGTGTTGCTTTTTCACATAAAAGAACAGATCACGAGAGACCGGATAAGCACCAGAGGCAATATTTTCAAAGCTTGGTTCTTCGCCATCCACCACGGCACCTTTGATCTGGTCGCCATTCTGGTCGAGATAGGAAAATCCGAAAATACCAAGGGCCGCCGGGGTTTTTTCCAGGGTTTGCACAATGGCATTGTCATTTTCGCCGGCATCAATCCAGGCACCATCTTCGCGTAGCAAATGCGCGATATGCTTGAAAATTTTCTTGCCGGCCAGCGGCGTGCCATCGGCCTTTTTGCCCAGCCCTTCGGGCAATAGTGGCACGATTTTCTGGTAATCAGCATCACCGGGTTTAGCACCACGCAGGGCTTTCAGACAGGCAATCTGTTTGGCCCCTTTTTCCATGGCCACTTCGACAAAGGCATCCCGGGTGCCCGAAGTTGGCGGCGGGCCATAAACTTCGATTTTTTCATCCGGCAAAGACGGATCGATCTGAGACCATTTGGTGTAGGGATTATCTTTGAGGACACAATTATCATCGGCTACCGGGATTTGCGCGGCCAGGCCCAGAAACACCTGTTTCAGGGTCAGGTTGAAAGCCGGGGCGTGAATGCCATTGGCAATGACGATGCCATCATAGCCAATCTTGACCTCAACAATCTGGGTCACCCCATTATTGTGACAGATTTTCCATTCGCTGGCCTTCATGCGCCGTGAGGCATTGGTAATGTCTGGCGTGTTTTCACCAACGCCAGCGCAAAACAGCTTCATGCCGCCACCAGAACCGGTGGATTCAACGATGGGGGTTGGATATTTGGTCTGAGCGCCAAAGTTTTCAGCCACCGCAGTGGAAAACGGATAAACCGTCGAAGAACCCACAATGTGCAGGGTGTCGCGCGCCAGTACCGGTGCCGCCAGGGCACAGGTCCCAACGGCGAGACCGGCGAGGATCAGATGTCGTGTTTTCATGATAGAATTCCTTTGTTGTCGAAAAAGCAAAGCACGGAACGCGCCTTACCAGTCATATTGCAGGCGCATTTGCACGCCATCCGTATTGCCCGGGCCAAATTTGGCAGTGCCACGCGCGGTGGCATGCACCACATCCAACATGACGCGCACATGGCTTTGCGGATACCAGTTCAGCCCTGCAGTCCAAGTGTTCATTCTGCCCGCATTGGCGCTTGTCAGATCCAGCGTGTCGAAACGCGCCGCCACTTCCCAGGCCCCGATGCCATCTTCCCCGACGGCATGGGCAGGCTTCATGCGCCCAAAAGCACCTTTCTTAACACTGTATTTGCGAGTTTCCCCGGTCAGGAACCACCCGGCCTGTACAAAAAAGCCATCGGATGAGCGCAATGCATCTTCGGCCATCCATTCGCCTTCGATATGGAATGGCCCGGATACATAGGCCGCCTCAATGCCATAAACCGTAGAGTTCTTGCCCTGGTTCTTGGCATCCACCAGACGCTGGGAAAGGTGAATGCGTGGCCGGGCGCGAATGCGCAACTGATCCCCGGCATTACCGGTAAAGCGGCGCACGCTGGCCCCCAGATGGACGGTCTGTTTGTCATTATGGATGGGCGTATAGGTCGCCCGGGCTGCATAGCTGTGTTCGTTCGAGAACAAGCCCTCATTATTATAGAGGACCGCATTCATGTCATTGCCAAAGGCGCCGGCGGCCAACGAATAATTATCGCCATGGGTTTTGATCACCACCCCTACGCGACGCGACAGCCGAAAAGCATCGGTTACACTGCCCCGTTCCAAAAAGGTGGTGAAACGGCCCGAGGTCTGTTCTTCCAGAGAATTTGGTGTTTTCTGGTTGCCAAAGACAATCGAGGTATTGCCATTGACCTTGTATGTCAGTTTGACATCCTTGGCCTTGGGATCATGAAATTTGATATTGCCGCTGTTTACGAAATCGAATTCGGCGACATATTTGAACCGGCTGCCCATTTTGCCAAACACACCAAAGCGTGCGGTGCGAAATTCATTGGTGGAATTGGATGAATTCAAATTGGCCAGATTGTAATCAATATCGGCGAAATCAAGCAGAACCCGCCCGCGCGGTTTGATGGTAAAGCCATTGGCGGCCATGGCCGTCCCTGGCATGACCAGCGCCGCGGCCAGTGCATAGATAGAAATGTTGCTCACGTTTACCCCTCCAGGAAAATGCTGCCGGACAATCTGCGCCCGGCAGGCCTCCTCTAGAAAGGGAATATGACACCGCGATGACACCACACGGGCATTTGATAACCTGCGTATGATGATACCGGATATCGCTGAGATTGCTTACATCAGGCGCTTGCGCAACACCTGGCTGAGCAAATCAACCAGGGTAACGGCCACAATAATGATCAACAAAATCGCCGCGGTCTTGCCATATTGGAAGGAACGAATCTGTTCGAACAAGAGCTGGCCGATACCGCCAGCACCGATCAGTCCCAAAATGGTGGCCGAACGGGTATTGGTTTCAAAGCGATACAGCGCATAGGACGTCCAGAGCGGCGCCACCTGGGGAATCACCCCCCAGATCACTTCGTGAATGCGCCGCCCCCCCGTGGCACGCACCCCTTCGACGGGGCCCGGATCCATGGCCTCGACGGCCTCGGAAAATAGCTTGGCCAGCACCCCGGTGGTATGCACCGCCAGCGCCATCACCCCGGCAAACGGTCCAAGGCCAACGGTGACCACAAACATGGTTCCCACCACCAGTTCATTGATCGAGCGAAAGGCATCCATAATCCGGCGGGTGAAAAACACCACCGGTGCCGGGGCCACATTGCGCGATGATAACAACCCAAACGGGATGGCAAACAGGATCGACAGGAAAGTCCCCCAAAGCGCGATCTGGATGGTCACCGACATTTGCTGCAAATACAGCCAGCCTTCTTTCCAGTCCAGATGAATAAAGCCGGCCGCATATTCGCCCATTTTATCGGCATTATTGACCAGGTCCGGGGTCTTATAAATTTCGGCAGCCACATAGGCCCAGATCAGCAGGGCCAGGAAAATCGCCCAGACGGCCGCATCAAACACGCGCTCGCGCACCGGCTTGACGGGACCGGCACCTCGGGTGGCCGAGCTCCAGAAAAAGAGGCCAAAGGCGACAAACCCTACACTCAGGGTGAAAGCAATGCGTTTCCACGGAATGGCCATGGCATGACTGCGCGAGCTTTTCTTGGCCTTGGAATCCACGCCTTCGGCCTGGATGATTTGCGCCTCGCTGGCCCCGATGGTTTTCAGTTTCTGGCGAAGCTCGTCCAGTTTGGCTTTACGATCCGTCTCGTTCAGAGAAGGGTCATTGCGAACCTCGGCCATATCCCGAATGATTTCCAGGCGGATGATAGGGTCCAGATGCGCATTGGAGGCAGGCAAAAAGGCGCCAAAGTCCAGCTCGGCCAGAATTTTGCGCTGGCGCAGCAATTCTTCCGGACTGTCGGCACGGCGCCCATAGGTCATGAAGAAATAGAGCAGCTTTTCCTTGACGCTCTGGTCCAGATCCTTGCGCCAGACAATCGGGTCGGTCTGGATCAGGGGGGATTTCCATAATACCCGGATACGCGACAGGATTTCAGGCTGGGTACGGGCCAGCCGTTTCAGATTGGTGGTGTTGTTGGTTGCCACATCCACCAGCTTGTTCGCCACCGCATAGCCGTTGGCCTCGTGGGTGGCGTTGGTGACATTCTTGAAGCATTCGGTGGGCACAATACCGCGCGGGGCAAACACATAGGCCATGGGGAACAGGGTTCCCGATGTGGAATTGGGATCCCCCATGCCAAAATTGATGGTCTTGTCACACTTTAGAATATCATCCAGCGTTTTATAGGGACTGTCGGCGGGCACCAGCAACACCGAATAATAGCCCGGCGCACCGTCTGGATAGGTCGCCTTGGCAAAGACTTCGCCGTTCGAACGACGCACCGCCTCCAGGCCCGATTTGTTGGAAAACCACGAGGCCTGGATTTTACCAAAGCGCATGGCCTCGATCAGGCCGGAATAATCGGCAGAGAAAAAGGCATTGACCTTCATGCCCGTCATCTTGCCCATATCTTCCAAAAATGGCGTCCAGAGAATGGAGAGATTATCACTGGCCTCGGTGGTCAGCACGCCAAAGTTCAACTCCGGCAGGGGTTTGTCCTTTTCCGCCTTTTCCTGGGCCATAACCGGCGGGGCCTTGACCGCACCAAGCGCCAGAAAAAGAACCGCAAAGAGAAGAAAAATTCTGTTTTTCATCATCATACCGCCTCTGCCGTCCAGAAAGCGTCCTCATACTCTTCGCCATAAACTTTAATCAGGGTTTTGCGGTCCAAATCCTTGGCCGGCCCGTCAAACACGATTTTGCCAGCTTTAAGCGCCACCACCCGCTGGCAGTATCGCATAGCATAATCCACCTGGTGCAGGGACACGACCACGGTCAGGCCATCACGATCATTGAGTTCCTGCAACAATTCCATAACCTTGCGCGCTGAAACCGGATCCAGCGAGGCAATTGGCTCGTCCGCCAGCACCATTTTGGCCCGCTGCACCAGCGCCCGGGCAATGGCGGCGCGCTGTTTCTGACCACCGGAAAGTTTTGAAGTGCGCCGGCCAGCAAATTCCGCCACGCCCACCCGCTCCAGCGCGGCCATGGCGCGAACCTTGTCTTCATCAGGGAAAATGCCAAAAATGCCGCGCCAGGTTTTAATGCGCCCCAGACAGCCAATCAGCACATTGCTGAATAGGTTCAGCCGCCCCACCAGATTGAATGATTGGAAAATAAACCCGATATCGCGCCGCCGATAACGCAGGCCCTTGGCCAGGCGCCCATCGCGTTGCAGCTTGCGGCCAAAAACTTCCACCCGGCCCGAGCCGGCGTCGGCCTGTTGCAGGCCATCAATCGTGCGCAACAAGGTAGATTTACCCGAACCGGATGCCCCGATCAGCGCAACCATTTCCCCGGGCGTAACCTTAAAATCAATGCTGTCCAGCGCCTTGAACTTGCCAAAGGACACACTGGTTTTTTGTACCTCCAGAGCAGGCGCATTGGCGTCAGGCATCTGACGATTAGACTTAGCGTTCATCCGGGTCTCCCCACCACATTCACAAGCGTATATTCACCGCCGTGGAACTATGACGGCGGTATTTTTGCAAAACCTTGCCGTCTCGACTCGGGATGGGAGTTTGACGCTCTTGACGCCAAGAGCAAGGCCTTAATTGCCAGCAAGTGATGAATTTAGAAAATGATGCATGTGTGCATGCATTGCGCATAAAACTGTCACAAAAAAGTGGGGCAGCCTCTCAGGCTGCCCCACCATTTTTATTACCAGTGTTGAAGGACTTAGAACTTGTACTTCAAACCAACCTGGACAGACCAGGTTGAGGCTTCACTGAAGACCCGATTCTGGCTGGATCTTGGATAGCCGCTATAGACGTACTTGCCGCCTTGAATGTCGGCTCTGACCACAGACTGGAAGTACGGGAAGCGGGTTTGCTGATATTGCCCCCAGCTCTTTTTGATCATATTGCCAAAATTGCGAATATCGATCGAGAAAATACCCTTGGCATCATTCGGGAAGATGCCAGGCACTTCTTGCTTGATGCTCAGATCCCAGCGTGTGGACCAGGGGCTACGGAAGGCATTACGCGGAGCAATCCCACCTGCATATTTGCTCAGGCCCGAGCTGTCCAGGAAGGCAAAGAATGCCGCCTGATCAGCAATGCCGGAAAGATCAACATTCGGATCATTGGCACCGGTTGGTACGTAAAACAGAGCGCGGTCACGGCGAGCAAAGTCGCGGTTTTCACCAAAGATGTTGAGTTGGCCGCGTTGACCCGGATCATCGAAGGTATAGCTGAACGGCTGACCGGAACGGGTTTCACCAAACAGGGTGAAGCGCGTTTCATTATCGCCGATGAACTTGTGACGATAGTCAAAGTTGAACGTAAAGCGGTGTTTGCGTTCGTAATTTGACGTAGCCGCCGTAGGGGTCAGAGGATCAGATGTTGCACTCTTACCATAGTTTGACGTTGCTGTAGAGCTGGTGCCCGAGTTGGCATCGACAATGTTCTGGTTTGAATAGCTGGTCCGGAAGGTCAGATCATCAAAGAAGGTCTTCTCTGCCACAAACGAAACGATCCGCCCATGACCGATGCCGGTATTGGTCAGCATCAGATCAAAGCGCGAAGGATCACAGCTATAGATCGGACGACCATCCGGTGCCGTGCCGGTAGGCGTACCACAGGTGAGCTCTTTCCAGTAGGGTGCATCCTTCACAGAGGTCAGGATAAGATCTGTGCTGAAGTTCCAGTCATCGCCAAGGGCGCTGCCCAGGAAGCCGATATCGGTATTCAACTCAGCACCCACAGAGGCTTTCCACTGTGATGGGATCTTAAAGTTTGGATCCAGAGCATTCACATTGCCATCACCGGCAACCAGGCCGTTTTGCGCAACATCAGGAACATTGAAACCATCAACCGGCGGCAACAGGAAGCCAGGCAGGAAGATGCTGTCAATGGTGACACCGTTATTGGAATAGTTGTTAGAAATCCAAACATTCGGATTACCACCGGCGAACAGGCCAACCCCACCGTGGATGGAGAGACGGTCAGACGCGGTCCAGTTAATACCGATCCGTGGCAGGAAGATATCCCGACCACTCAAGGTGGCGGTATTGTCAAAGCCATAACGGTTCAGGAAGTTTGGATTCTGGATAATGTTCTTGGTAGAACTCACCGCTTCGTAACGCACACCGGCCTGAACGGTCACAGTGTCGCTGACATCCCATTGGTCCTGAATGTAAAGGGCGTCTGTTTTAAACGTAAAGTTTGCGGCACCATCATTTGAATTATTGGTGACTGCATTTTGGTAGAACAGACCACCAGAAGCATTTTGCGCCGCCAGATCAGCAATGCTGTTAAAGGTATAAGAGCCGCGTGAACCCGGCACGAACAGGTTGAAAACATCAGTTTCCATATGTTCGTAACCGGCGGTGAACAGATGTGCACCATAGGTATAGTCGGCCTTGGCCTTGATATTCAGCGTTTTGTTGGACAACGCATTAGCATGGCGGAAGAAGTCCGGCCCGAAGAAGACGTCACCACCGGGAACCCGAACCCGGAAAAGACCGAAGTCCGTACCACCCAGAGGAGCCTGAGAGGTTGGTGACTTTTTGAAAGCCACCTTGATTTCCGTAGACAGATTATCCGTCCAGTCGGAGAACAATTGACCGGAATAAGAACGCAATTTCTGGGTGTTGTTATACCAGTCAGACAACAGGCCAATACGGTTACCGCCCGTATTTTGCGGACGAAGCTGGTTGCCCTTGTCACGCTGCATGGTGAAAGAGGCACGATGGTTTTCGTTGATATTCCAGTCAATCTTGGCCAGAATTTTTTCGTCGATTTCTGACAAATTGCTAGGATTGAAGCCCAGGGTATCAAAGCCATAAACGTCCTGAGCAATCTGGGCGATCTGGTTGACTTGATCAACGGTAACGCCGGACACTTCGTTTACGAAGCCACCACCGATAGGACCGGTATCAAAAACGCCGGTACCTTCAAAACGGTCATAGCTGGCAAAGAAGAACAGCTTGTCCTTGATGATCGGGCCACCCAGGGTGCCGCCATAGGTCCATTCGTCAACGTTCAGACCACCACCGGTCAGACCGCTGGAGCGGCGATACCCAAAAGCAGAACCATGAAACTCATTGGTGCCGGATTTGGTAACCACGTTAACGCTACCACTTTGGAAGCCGGAGAATTCAACGTCAAATGGTGTGGTTTCAACATTCAACTGGGCGATGGCATCAATAGAGACCGGCGCACGCAGGGTTGGGAAACCAGAATTGTTAAGACCAAAGTCATCATTCTGCTGAACGCCATCAACCGTGATAGACAGATAACGGCTGTTGCCACCGGCAATAGAGATGGCGTTCTGGTTGGTAGGATCCAGATACACGCTGGGATCATATTTCAAAACATCTTTGAAATCCCGTGTAACGGTTGGCGCACCTTCGATGGTATCCAGACCAAAGCGCGAACCGGCACCCATGGTCAAATTGCCAGCACCAATAGAATTGGCGGTTACCACAATGGCATCCTCACGGATGACATCATCCAGTGCAATATTAAGGCGCTTGGTATCGGCAAGGCTCAGAAACAGGCCTTCAACCCGATAAGGCGCGTTGCCCGGTGCAGTTACCGTAACAATGTACGGACCACCTGGACGCAGGCCGCGGGCCGTATAGACCCCATTGGCACCGGTCGTGAATTGACGAACCGAACCAGACGGTACGTGCAAAATGGTGATCTGGGCACTTTGTACCCCAACACCTTTTGAATCTGTAACCGTACCACGAATGCTTGACGTTGTTTGTTGCGCCGCTGCCTGACCGGCAAACGAAGCCACAATCGCCACGGCGGCAACACCGCCGGCTAGTTGTCTCAAACTGATCATAAAAGTTCCCCTCAGAAACCAAGACAGACAGAGTGCAATCTGCCCCCTGCCAAACTACCATCGATCTGGCAATTACCCTTACCGTCTGATCGATACCCAATCCTTGCGCCAAGGGTTTTTATGCCCCTAAAAACGCCTGTATGAAGCCTCTAGATGAGTGCCCCACCTTCGAATACACACGCTTTAACCGAAAATCCAGTGAGGAGAAAGAATTCTTGACCTTTTTATCAGGTTTGTGTCCCTTTAGTGACATTCTAGCCCTGAATAACACCATATTTTGTGGTGAAAAACGATCGAATAACGATTGCCATATCGAATCACCATAGACTTTTTTCTTATTCATCGACTCACCCTGGGGATTTGTGCGCCGCCCCTCGTGCGGAGACTCACATGGCCTTTTTTCGGATGATGGCGCCTTTCATGACCAATAAAAAAAATTCTCCGAAGGTCGTATTGGCGGGTCTGTTTCTACTTACGGTTGGACGGCTGATGGCGCTGTACTGGTCACCGCTGGAACTGGGCGGAGACGAGGCCCAATACTGGGCCTGGAGCCAGACCCCGGCCTTTGGTTATTTTTCCAAACCGCCCCTGATTGCCTGGGTCATTGGCCTCAGCACATTCATATTTGGCGATGCCGAATGGGCAATACGGCTGGCCGCCCCGATGGCCCATGCCCTGACCGCCTTTCTCCTTTTTCATGCGGGTCGGTTATCGGGCGAAGGCAATCCCGGAAGACGCGCGGGTACCTTGGCCGCCCTGATATATATGCTTATGCCCGGGGTGTGGTTTTCCTCTGGCATCATGACTACAGATGCCGTTTTACTGCCCGCCATTGCCGGGGCGCTGGTCGCCTATTTTTCACTCTTGCGGGCGCCAACCGTGCTCGCAGCAGCGGGTTTGGGTCTGGCAATCGGGGCCGGATTTCTGGCAAAATATGCGATGATTTATTTTGGTCTGGGCCTGCTGGTTCTGTTGTTTCTCGATCCGGCCACCCGTACCTTGGTTTTCAGTCGTTATGGCCTGATCGCCGCCATGATCGCGCTGGCACTGATTACCCCGAACCTGTTATGGAATGCCATGCACCAGTTCGCCACGGTTTCCCACACGGTGAATAATGCCGGCTGGGAAAATCTGCACCTGTCCCCGCTTAGTGCCGTAAAGTTTCTGGGCGGACAATTGGGGGTGTTTGGCCTGTTGGCTTTTCCGGCCTTGCTGGCCTCTCTATATTGGGCCCTGTTGGACAAAGCCGCGCCCATCACGGTAAAACGGCTGGCGGTGTTTACGCTGATCCCCCTGCTGATCGTCACCACCCAGGCCGTCCTTAATCGCGCCAATGCCAATTGGGCGTTCAGCGCCTATGTCCCGGCCTCGCTATTGCTGGCCTGTTGGGGCGCGCGCGGCAAAAGAGCCATACTGGGCGGGGTTCTGCTGGTTAATCTGCTGAGTGGGATTGCGCTAGTCGCCATCGCTCTCTCTCCGGCGCTGGTTGCCCGCCTGGGTCTGGGAAATGCCTTTAAACGGGTCCATGGCTGGCAACACAGTGCGCAAATCATTGCCGAGCTGAACCGTCGCGATGACCAACACAAACCCTATGACGCCCTGGTGATCGACAACCGTCTTTTTTATTACGCCGTCAACTATTATGGGCGCCACATGAACTTGCCAAAAATGTATATCTGGACCCAGTTTGCAACGCCGCATTCCCATGCCGAACTGGTCAATCCGTTGGCACCGGGATTTGATGGGCGGTTGCTGGTGGTCAGCGCCCGGCGCGCCTATGTCCGGCGCATGGCGGCGGACTTTGAGCGGTTTTCCCGGCGTGGCACCTATGTGGTTCCCCTGGGCGGCAATAAAAAGCGCAAATTTGCAGTTTTCGAGGCACAGGGCTATAGGCCATTAGTACGGGACGAAGCCTATGAACGCCAATGGCCGATTGATGATGTTTCCTGGTGATGAGGTGTATTTTTACCTGGGAACGCTTGGGTCAGACGGATTGATCTGCTAACCAGTCGAACCCGTGGAGCATAGTGACGTGAAAACCAACAGTAATTTCAGTAGATCAAAGAGAGTGACCTGCCTTTTTGGTATTGCCACCCTGATATTGTCGGCCTGCCAGACCGGCTCGCAAACCAATGGACTGGCCAATCCTTTTGCTCGCGTCTTCCAGACCGCCGAAGGGCCTGCCACCCCGGATGGTGAACCGGCAAACCCGCAGCCCTATAAAGAATCACTGCCACCCGAAGATCAGTCCCAGGTCTTCCCCGGCACCGGCAAGAGAATTGGCCCGGTACGCAAACAAGGCTCCAAAACGGCGCAAGGCGGCTATAACGTCAATTTCCAGGACGCCAGCCTTCCCGAAGTGGTGCAAACCATTTTGGGCGACCTGCTGGAGGTACCCTTTATTCTGGATCCACGTATCCAGGGCAAAGTCACTGCGGCTACCGGCGGTGCCGTAGATAAAAAAGCATTACTGATCTTGCTGGAAACCATCCTCAGCAATAATTCGGCGCGCCTGATTGACGAAGGCAACAGCTATCTGATCAGCCCGGCCGGCGAAGCGTTATCCGGTGGCCAGGCGCGTTTCTCAAAGGCATCCACCCCGGGGCTGGGCGTGACCATCATGCCGCTGAACCACATTTCGGCAACCAATATGATCACCCTGCTGGAAAACACCATCAGCCGTCCGGGGGCGCTGCGCGCCGATACGGCCCGCAACCTGATCCTGATTACCGGCACCACGTCAGAACGTGAAAACGCGCTTGCCGCCATTGCCTCATTTGATGTGGACTGGCTGGCCGGTATGTCCACCGCCATTTTCCGCCTGCGCAATGCGTCTGCCGCTGATGTTATTAACGAGCTGGACCTGATCATGCAGACCGGCCAGGGGGGCGGTCTGGACGGGGCGTTGAAATTACAGGCCATGGAACGCATCAATGCGATTCTGGCCATTGCCCCCAGCATGAAAATTCTGGATCGCACCAAAACCTGGATTGATCGCCTGGACCTTGGCGGCCCCAGCGATGTCAGCCTGCGCACCTATAAAATTGATAATGGTAAAGCGCTGGAAACCGCTGATCTATTGCAACAGCTCTTTGGTGGCAGCAGCTCTGCAAGCCGCTCCTCTTCGGTGTCACCAAACCTGGCTCAGCGCAGCGCCTCCAGCAATGGCAGTACCACCAACCGTTCAACCGCCCCGGTCAGACGTACCGGCAAATCCGGCGGAGCGGTTTTGGGCGGTGGCCTTTCCAGTGCGCCGCGCATTATTGGCGATCCCATCAACAACACCCTGGTGGTGCTGGCTACTCCACAGGGACAGCGTCTGGTGGCACAGGCCCTGCGCGAAATCGATCATCCGCCTTCACAGGTGCTGATCGATATGGTGATTGCCGAGGTCACACTGAATGATGTTTTGCGCTATGGCGTACAGTATTTCTTTGAAACCGGTGGCATTTTGGGCATTGGCGACGGCCCCACCGGCGGTGGTGGCAGCGGCGGCTTCTCCAATGGCAACAGTTCGGCTGTCCAGGCCTCATTCCCCGGTTTCAACTTTGTGCTGAAAAAAGGCGATAGTGCGCGCTTTGCCCTGGATGCGCTGGACAGCATAACGGATCTGAAAGTGGTATCGGCCCCCTCTGTTGTGGTGCTGGATAATCAGGCCGCTCATTTACAGGTTGGCGATCAGGTCCCGGTCATCACCCGCCAGTCCACCGATGTGGTCAATGTGAATGCGCCGCTGGTCAATTCCGTGGAATTTCTGGATACCGGCGTTATCCTGGACGTAACCCCGCGGGTCAGCTCCACCGGCATGGTCACCATGGAAGTCAGACAGGAAGTCAGCAATGTCTCGACCGCTGCCTCCACTGGCGATCTGACCCCCACCATCTCCAAACGGGTGCTGGAAAGCACCATTTCAGCACGCAGCGGGCAAACCATTGTGCTGGGCGGCCTGATCAGCGATTCCAGCCAGATCGGCACCAAGGGGCTGCCCATCCTTTCCGGCATTCCCGGGGTAGGCAATGCGTTTGGTGGCCATGAAACCACCAAAAAGCGTACCGAACTTCTGGTCTTTCTGACCCCGCGCATTATTGATCCGGATACGGGCAGCAAAGCGATTTTGGATGAATTACGCGAACGCATGACCCTGATCTCCCGCGAGGCCAACAAGGAAGACAAGGACAAGGGCTTTAAGTCGATATTTTCAAAACAGGAATGAGCGCACTATCCATATTCAACAATGGCTGGCTATCCCTGTTTCTCTTGCTGACCGGGCCATTTCTGGGCAGTTTTATCAGCGCTAGTGCCCTGACCTGGCCGGATCGCTCCAATTTACGCACGTCGCGTTCCCAGTGCGCCCAATGCGGGGCCGAACTAACCCTGGCGGATCTGGTGCCCCTGTTCAGCTTTTTGCTGCTGCGCGGACGATGCCGCCATTGCAAAACCCCGATCCGACGCCAGCACATCATTGCCGAACTGGCCAGCACCACTATCGCGCTCAGTTCGGTACTGGTCTTTGATGGCTGGCTGATGCTGGCCAGCGCCGGCTTAGGCATGGTGTTGCTGTTTATTGCGCTGGTGGATTATCGTACCCGACTGATCCCTGACGGGGCCTCCTTTTCCCTGATCGGCTCTGGCCCTCTTGTTCTATATTTTATGCAGGGTGTTGATGGCCTGAAGGCCGGCCTTGGCGGGGCCATTATCGGCTATGGGATTTTCTGGCTGGTGGCCTTTGCCTATCGCCATCTTCGTGGCCGCGAAGGGCTGGGCATGGGCGATGCCAAACTGTTGGCCGGCGGCGGGGCCTGGATGGGCCCCTTTGCCCTGCCCTGGATCGTGCTGTTGGCGGCCTCAACCGCCATTGTGGGCTTATTGGTCGGCAGCAAAGGCAAATCCCTGCACCGGGAAACCGAACTGCCGTTTGGCCCTGCCCTGGCCATTGCCATCTATGCGATCTGGCTTTGGTCATCCACCAACCCCACCAATTTGATCTTGCTGTAAGGGCTGTGCTGGGGCAAAAGGTTTTATGCTCAGGAACCAACAAATCATCATTCGCAAGGCGCATCCGCCCCACCGCCTGCGCACCTTGTGGGTACAACGCGAAGCCCTGTTGGCGCTAACCTTTCGGCAAATTCGCGGACGCTTTGCCAAACCGGCCATTGGTCTGACCTGGCTGATCATCCAGCCGGCATTGCAGGCCCTTGTTTTTTCACTATTTTTTGGCGTTCTGGTGCGTGTACCCAGCGACGGCACCCCCTATCCGGCCATGGTGTTTACCGGCGTTGCCCTGTGGTATCTGGTACAACACAGCGCCGCTGAAGGGGCCAATGCATTTATCTCGGCCGCCCCCTTATTACGCCAGACCCCCATGCCAAGATTATATCCGGTCATGGCTTCAACCCTTAGCGCCAGTGTGGATGCCTCTATCGCGCTGTTGGTGGCGGCCCTGGCGGGCCTTTTGTTTGGCACTCATCCAGGCTGGCCTTTACTGAGTGCGCCGCTATTTGTTTTTGTGGCGCTGATGGCTTCGTTTGGCATTGCCAGCATATTGGCGGCGCTGTGCGGGGTTTGGCGTGATATGCGCCAAATGGTGCCCTTGGGGCTGCAAGTCCTGATGTTTGCCTCGCCAGTGATTTATCCGGCCTCGCTGATCCCGGCGGCATGGCAAAGGCTTTATGCGCTAAACCCGTTTTCGGGCATTATCAGTGCGCTGCGCTGGTCGCTATTGGGTGCGCCGGCGCCAGATTGGACCAATCTGGCGATTTCTGTTGGCAGTGCCTTTACCCTGGGGGCCTTGGGCTTGTGGATATTTTCTGCGCTGGAAGGACGGGCCGCCGATGAGCTCTGATAGACTGGCCATCGAAGCCAAGGGGCTGACCAAAACCTTTGCCCTGGCCAGCACGGGAGGAGACCGCCCGCTGTATCACCGCCTGGGCGGTGAGCGCAAAAAAATCCGTACCGCGCTTGACCATATCAGCTTCACCCTTAAGCCCGGCAAAGCCCTGGCGGTAATGGGGCGTAATGGATCGGGCAAAAGCACTTTATTAAAAATTCTGGCCGGTATTGTGGATCCCACTGAAGGCGAAGCCATTTTGCATGGCCAAGTTGGTGCCCTGTTGGAAGTTGGCGCGGGCGCACATCCGGACCTGACGGGCTGGGAAAATTTGCGCCTGGTGGCCCGCCTTCTGCAAGTGCCCGCCGACAATCGCGAAGAATATTATGACCGCGCCGCCTCTTTTTGTGCGCTGGGTGAAAAACTGAACGAGCCAACGCGCTGGTATTCGGCCGGGCAATATGCGCGTTTGGGCTTTGCCATGGCGGCGATGGCCCCCACCGATATCTTACTGATCGACGAGGCACTGGGGGCCGGGGATGCCCCGTTCCAGCTCAAGTGTTTTGACTTTTTCTATGCGGCCAAGGCCCAGGGGCGCGCCTTTGTCATGGTCAGTCATGCCACCGCTGCATTACGTGACTTATGTGATGACGGACTGGTTCTCAATAATGGTCAACCGGTTTATACTGGCCCCGTAGCCTCGGCGATTGAACATTATGACCGTATTGCATTTTCTTGAAACGATTAGCCCGCTTGCACACAAAAAGGGCTGGATACGGTGGGAATCCGGACTGGCACGCACGTTAAAATGCCCCGCCTGCCACACAACCCAGACCATGCAGACACGACGATCCGTGGCGTCGCCCTATTCCGCGCATCGCCGTTTTCGCCTTTATGATTGCACGTTTTGCGGCACGGCACATTTTCCCGATATTGCGGCCCCTATCTATGAAGATCAGTCCCATGGGGTTGATGAACAGGAATATACCGCCCCCAAGAAGTTTTATGTCGAACAGGGGGCCGGTTTTGAGGCCATGATTGCCCCGTTTTTCTGGGCCAGAAATCCTGCCATCAAAACCCTGCTGGAAGTTGGATGCGGGTATGGATTTTCCCTGGATTTTGCTGGCCGTGCACTGGGGTGGAAGGCCGAAGGCATAGATCCCTCGCATATTGCCCGCCACGGGGCCAAAGAACTCGGCCTGCCAATCATGGATGGTTATCTGGGGGCCGATACCAAACTGGAAAATATGCCTTTTGATCTGGTGTTTTCCTCAGAAGTCATCGAGCATATTGCCGACCCGGACCCGTTTGTGGATGTCCTGGCCCGCGCCGCGGGGGCGGATGGCACCTTGCTGTTAACCACCCCGGACATTGACGGCCTGCGCGCCGAACGGGCGGTTGAAGAAATTATCCCGTTACTCTCCCCCGGCTCTCATCTGGTTCTTTACAGCGCCGACGGGCTGCGCGCCTGTCTGAAACGTGCTGGCTTTACCAATATCGAAGTCACCTCCACGGGCGATACGCTGTATGCGTTTGCTTCAAACAATACCCTGAATGTAGACTTTTCCGCCCCCATCGATCGACAGATACTGTCCCGCTATATGCAGGGCCGGCTGCGCGCAAAAGACATGCCCGCTCATTTGCGCACCGGTTTTGCCGGGCGCCTGTTGCGGTTGCAAACCGATGCCGGTGACTATCCGGCGGCACAAAAAACCCTGGCCATTTTGTGCAAACATTGGAAAACCCAATACGCGCTGGACCTGGATGCCCCGGACACCATTGAACCGGACGCACAGGCACAACAGGGTTTTGTACCCTATGCCGCTTCGCACCCGTTCAATCTGGTCACTGTATTGTACTGCGCCGGGATTTTGGCGTTAAACGAATCCCGCGATCAGGATCTTGCCCTGGCTTATTTCAACGCCTGCAAACGCAGCTATGCGCTTATGGAGCCCATGCTGACGGCCATAAATGCATCTGATCTGGACAGTCGGAAACTGGCCCACGAGGCGGCACTTTTATCCGCCGGTGTGCTGACACAATCGGATCCGGCCAGGGCCGTGGCGGCCTTTGAAAATCTGGATCCGGCGCTGATCCAGCCTTATGCCGAACGGTATGAAAAAACCCGTATGGAAGTCTTTGCCGCGGCCGCCAATTCCGGGGATTATACCAGTGCCGAACGTTTGCGTCCTGCCGTCGAGACAGCCCTGAAATCCGGCCCCTGTCAGGATGATTTCGAACATGCCGCCGCCATGGGGCTGGCCATGATGGCCCTGAATTATCGCTTTGATCGCCCGGACGGGCTGTACTGGTTGCAAAAGGCGCTGGACAATGCCCCAGCCGGGCCACAATGGGAAAACATGCGCAAGGTATGGCAGACCCAGTCCGCCGCCTATGGCACAGAATTGCTGGTCCATGGGGGGCAACCGGCCTTTACCCGCAAACGCGACATCATCAGGGATGCCCTGCAAGATGCCACACTGAGTCCCAAAGACTTTGCCATCGCCGAAGCCCTGGGCCTGGCCTATATGGAGGACCAGCCCCACACTGCCCTGGCCTGGCTGGAAAGGGCGCTGCCATTGGCCGATGAAGACCATCAGGGGGTGACCCAGGCACGGATCGCCGATGCCCAAACCCGTATTTTCCTGAAGGCCGTAAATGCCGGTGATGCACAAAACGCGGACAAGACCTGTGCCGCCGCCACCGGACATGCCAATGCCAGCCATGATCCAGGTTTGCATTTTGCCCTGGGGCTGGATGCATTGAACCGGCGTTGTGATCTGGACGAAGCAGCCAAACGCTTTGCCCTGGTTGCCGATCAGCAGGGTGACCCGTCCTTGCGTGTTCAGGGGGCCTTTCACCTTGCCATGGTCCAGGCCCGCAAAGGCAATATTTCCAAGGCACAGAAAACGGCTGAAACACTCTATTCCAAGGCCAACCCGCACGCCGCCCTGGTTGCCCAGCTTGTTGGCAAGCGGCAGGCAGAACTTGACGCCGCCATCGCCGCCGCAGCATAGAAGAGTATGAAAAAAATATGGAACATGCTTCGACGCTTCTGGATGCTGTTTTTCGGTGCCAGAGAGCGTAATGATTATGTGGTGCAATACGCTAAGTTTGGCTGGGCACTGATCTTTGGCCGCGGCTCCTATATCCGCCAGCGCTGGGGGAATTTGCCCGAAGCCAATGTGCACAAGGATGTCGCCATTTTTGTCCATTATGACAAACAGGGGCGCGTGCACGGATATGTGCTGCAATATATAAAAGCACTAAGAGATGCAGGCCGCGCGGTCATTTTCATTACCAACAGTCCTAAATTCCCCGATGAGGAACGGCGCAAGCTCGACGGGCTGTGCGAGCCGGTTTTGTGGCGCAAGAACAAGGGTTATGATTTTGGTGCCTATGCCGATGGCATGAAGCTGTTGGGGGATTTGTCCGCCTATAACTCAATCACGCTTTGCAATGACAGTGCCTATGGCCCGCTATATCCGCTGGATAAAATTTACCAGGCCATGGACCCGGCCATTGCCGATATGTGGGGCCTGACCGACAGCTGGGATTCGGCGCACCACATGCAGAGCTATTTTCTGGTATTTCATCAGGCCATACTGGGCAATACGGCATTCCAGAAACGCTGGCATAATTATATCCATGTGCCGTCAAAATCATGGGTGATCCGCAAACATGAAATTGGCTTGTCCAGCGATATGCGCAAGGCCGGATTACGAACGCGGGCGGTATTTCCGTATCGGGTTCTGCTGGCCGATTTTTTTGACCATATTGGAGATGCCTCAATCCTGCAGGACAAGAGCCTGTTGCCGTCCACCAGAAAATTTTTAAAGCGGATATTCGAACACGCCGAACATGGCGCGCCCCTTAATGTCACGCACTTTTTCTGGGATCGCCTGATCACTGAATTTCAGTTTCCCTTCATCAAGAAGGAAATATTACAGTCCAATCCCTCGGCTTTACCCAGTTTGTACCTGTGGGAAAAGCT
The DNA here is from genome assembly GCA_015485335.1 of Robiginitomaculum sp. Classification (GTDB taxonomy): domain Bacteria; phylum Pseudomonadota; class Alphaproteobacteria; order Caulobacterales; family Maricaulaceae; genus Robiginitomaculum_B. The sequence continues at coordinate 17,894 of WFTT01000096.1, read as the reverse complement.
GATCCGTGGCGTCAGTGATTATGATACTGATCTTATTACCAGACATCTGGAATTCACGATGCGCGGACGGTTTATGTAAACATGGCTGATGTAATGCTGGATACACTGGAATCGACAGGCTGGCTGGAAATTGCCGGGCTAAACCCGGCCGATACCCAACGGGCCGTTCGGGCGGCCCAGGAAAGTGGCGAACCGTTGGCCTCAGTAGTGCGGCGTCTGGGCTTTCTAAGCGATATGGCCATCGCCGATGCCCTGGCCAAGGCCCATGGTCTGACCCGGCTTTCGGCCAAGGATTTTGCCGAAGAAGATCCCGCCGAAGGGGCCATTAATCCGGAATTTCTGAATTCCAGCCAAGCCTGTATTGCCCAGATTAATGAAGATGGTGTGCTGTTGGCCCTGGCCGACCCATCCGTGCCAGATATTTCCGATGCGGTGGCGCTGGCCACGGGCAAACCGGTCACCCTGGCGCTGGCCCCGCTTGCCGATATCGAGGCCGCCCTGGCCCGTTATTTTGGCACCCCCGAAGACACAACCGATCCAACGCATACGTCCAGCGCGGATGATGCCGATGCCGAACATTTGCGCGATCTGGCCAGCGAAGCCCCGGTGGTGCGTCTGGTTAATGATCTGATCAAGGATGCCCTGGCGAACCGCGCCTCGGATATTCATGTCGAACCTTATCGCGATCGCCTGCGCATACGCCTTCGTATTGACGGAGTGCTGCATGATCGCGAATCCCCCAGTGCCTCATTGGCGCAACTGGTGGTATCGCGCATCAAGATCATTGCCGATCTGGATATTGCCGAGCGCCGCCGGCCACAGGATGGCCGCGCCCGGGTCAGCATTTCGGGAACGCCGCTGGATTTGCGGGTGGCCACCACCCCCAGTGCCCATGGTGAAAGCGTAGTCATCCGCCTGTTGGAAGATCGCGATTCTGAGGTCAATCTGCACAATCTGGGCCTGAGTGAAAAAGATGAAACCCTGTTGATGAAAACGCTGGCTGCCCCGTTTGGCCTGATCCTGGTGGTTGGCCCCACCGGGGGGGGTAAAACCACCACGCTGGCCGGTGCGATCAGCACGTTGAACACCCCTGAACGCAAAGTCATTTCCATCGAAGATCCGGTGGAATACCAGATCGACGGGGTTACCCAGATTGCCGTTCGTCCCGCGGTCGGTCTGACCTTTGCCAACGCCTTGCGTTCAGTTTTGCGCCAGGATCCGGACGTCATAGTGGTGGGCGAACTGCGCGATCAGGAAACCGCAGAAATTGCGGTTAATGCGGCGCTAACCGGGCATTTGGTGCTGGCCACCCTGCACGCCAATACCGCCGCCGGTGCCCCGGCGCGCCTGATTGATATGGGCATAGATCCATCCCTGCTGCGTTCAACCTTGCGGCTGATCCTGTCGCAACGGCTGATCCGGCTGTTATGTCCTAAATGCAAAAAGAAAGTCAAAGGTCAATGGACGGCCGTTGGTTGTGATGCCTGTGCCAACACCGGTTATCACCGACGCACCGGCCTTTACGAGAGCATCGAGCTGAACGCAGAACTGTTGGATATGATCCAGCCAGGCCTGTCTGCGCTGGAATTTGAACGGGCCGCGCGCAAGGCCGGTGCCTTGTCGCTGGCTGATGATGGCCGCGCCAAAATTGCCGCTGGCCTGACCGATGCCAATGAAATCTGGCGCGTCATTGGCGAGCATGTGGGGCCATCTGCATGAGTGGCTTTCTCGTCAAAGCGGTCTCCAATGATGGGGTGCAAAGCGAAATCTATATCGAGGCCAGTTCGTCCATTGAGGCCGCCTCCAAAGTACGTGCCCGGGGCCTGACCCCGATATCGGCCAAGCCCAGCAATCCACCGCGCAAAAAACGCCCGCCGCGCGGCGCAACGGCGGCGGCCAGCCGCATTGTGCGCGAACTGGGCGCGCTGACCGGCGCAGGCCTGACGGTCGAGCAGGCCTTATCCAGCCTGTCGCGTTATGTCAGCTCGTCATTAATGCAAAACGTGGCCATGTCGCTGCGCGAAGATATTCGCGCCGGGATGAGCCTGGCCGATGCCTTTGCCGCCCGGCCCGAAATTTTTCCACCACCCTTTCCCCAGATTGCCGAAGCCGGCGAGGTTTCCGGCGCCTTGCCAGCCGCCCTGAATGATCTGGCCGACTGGCAGGAACGTCGCGCCAATTTTGATGGCGAAATACAAGGCGCGCTGGTCTATCCCATCATCCTTCTGGTGCTGGCCTTTGTCGCCGTATCGGGTTTGCTGGTTTTTGTGGTACCCCGTTTTGAACAGGTTTTTGCCGACATGGGGGCCGCACCGCCGCCCTTTGCCGCCGGCGTATTTGCCACCGCCCGGGGCTTGGCCAAGGCCGCACCGTTTATTCTGGTCATCGGGGCGGGTACTACCTTTTTGATGGGTCTGTGGCTTAGGGGGCAGGAAGCCCGGCGCAGTGCCTATGCCTTTGCCCACCGCCTGCCCGGCATCGGCCCGTTATTGCGTTCCATGTTGGCGGCCCGGTTTTGCCGGGTGCTGGCGGTCTTGCTGCAAAACGGTCTCTCTGCGGTGCCGGCCTTTCGGCTGGCCAGTGCCAGCCTTAGCGATGATTACGCCAAAATGAAGTTGGACGAAGCCCTGACGCAAGTGCGCCGCGGGGCCTCGCTGCCTGACCAGGTTGCACAGACGGGGGTTCTGCCCCCTTTGGCCGTCGAGATTATCCGGGTGGGCGAACAGACCGGCGAGCTGGGCAAAGCCACCGACCGGCTGGCCACCTTGTTGGAAAACCGGCTGGAGCGCGGCGCCCGCACGGCCCTGCACCTGGCCGAACCGGCGCTGATCGGCTTTGTTGGCCTGATCGTTGGTGTTATTATTGTCTCCATTCTTCTTGCTCTTGTGAGCGTCAACGATATTGGAATTTGAAATGTCAGAAGAAAAACCGCAAAACGAAGAAAAAACCTCTACCGGACGCGACGGCTATACGCTGACTGAATTGCTGGTGGTGCTGGTCATTCTGGGCCTGCTGGTCGGGCTGATTGCGCCCCGGTTTCTGGGTCAGATCGGCAAGGCCAAAACCAAGACCGCACGGGTGCAGATTTCCAATCTGTCCACGGCGCTGGAATATTATCAGCTGGATACCGGGCAATACCCCTCGGCCTCCACGGGCCTGTCAGCCCTGATCAGTCCGCCACCAAACACCCCGAACTGGGATGGGCCGTATCTGAAAACCAAACGGGTGCCAACGGATCCCTGGGGTAACCCCTATATCTATCAACCCGGCATTGGCGGCAGTTTTGTCATCAAAACCCTTGGGGCCGACAAACGGGAAGGCGGAGATGGCGAAAACGCCGACATTTCATCAGCCGACATCTGATAAAAGCCGCACGCGCGGCTACACTCTGGCGGAATTGCTGGTGGTGTTGATGATTCTTGGCCTGGTTACCGCCATTGCGGCGCCGCGCATCACCATGCGTTCGGACCCGGCCCTGATGCGTACCCAGAGTGCGCAATTGGTCAATTTATTGCGGTTTGCCAAGATCAGCGCCCGACGCGAAGGCCAGTCAACGAAGGTATTGATCGACCCGGTACAAAAACAGATCTGGATCGAGGGACAGGACAAAAGTCTGGATCTTGACCCCAAACTGTCGCTAAAGGCCACCGGGGCAGACATAGAATCCTCGGACGAAACCATTGGCATTCGCTTTTTTGCCGATGGCATGAGCACCGGCGGAGAAATAGAGCTGGGCATTGGCACCATGGTGCACAAAATCGAAGTGATCTGGGCAAACGGGGAGGTCCGTCTTGCGCAATCCTGATAATGCGGGCTTTACCCTGATCGAAACCATCATTGCCACGGCGCTGGCCTCGGTGGGATTTGCGCTGGTGTTTCAGGGCCTGGGCGGGGCGGTGCGCCTGACCAAGGCCAGTGCCGAAACTGAACGATCCGTCCTGGTGGCCAAATCCGTATTGGCGGAAAACACGCTGAAACCTGTGGAAATACACAGCCAGGGCATTACCGACGGCATTGCCTGGACCCTGAATGCCAATGTGGTGGTCGAGCGCGAGGATGGGGTTAAGCTGCTGCGTTATGACGTGCTGGCCGAGGCGCCATCGGGGCGACGAGTGCGCCTGGTTACCGAACGAACGACATCACCATGACCAGAATCACGCCCATGGATCGCCGCGCCGGACTGACCCTGGCCGAATTGTTGATCGCCCTGGTGATTGGCGGCATGACCCTGATCATCACGGCCCAGGCCTCGACCAATGTGCGCCGGTGGACGGGACAGCTCAAAGAGGCCGAAGAAAATAATTCCAGGGCGGTGGGCCTGTATCAATTTGCCGAAAAAATGCTCGCCGATGCCTTGCCCATGACCCACAAGGTCGAGGGCAATACCATCGCCCTGTTTGAGGGCAATCAACATGCAGTCCGCTTTGTCCGGGTCGAGCCGGGCTATCCATCCCGGGCTGGGATTTATCAGTATTATCTGTACAGCGTCAAAACCCCGGATGGGCAGTGGGCCTTTAATCTGGAACGTGAATTGCTGAGCGATCCGGCAGAATTTGGCACCATGCAGAACCCGGCACGCCTGAACCTTTATACCGATACCCAGCCCCCCGTTTTTGTCTATGGCAGCGATGAAGGCTGGCAAACCGACTGGGCGAAAAAGGACGTGCCGCCCAATATGGTCAGTTTTGGCCTGAACCATTGGCCCAGCCTGAGCATTGCCCTGCCCCGCCTGGCCAAAGTGGTTACAGAAAAAGACAAAAAGAAAAAGAAAAACAAAACCGCCCCCAAACCAAAGGTGGCGGGATGAAAAAGCAGGACGGCTTTATATTATTGATGGTCATTGCGGTGCTGACGGCGGCATCGGCGGCCCTGGCCATAGCCAGCCTGTCGGCAAGGCTGGGTGCCAAGGAGGTTGGGGTTACCATCGACCTGGCCCAGGCCCGCGCCGCCAGCGAGGCAGTGCTGGCCAGATCGGTGCTGGAACTGAACGATGCCTCACCGCTTTATGCCGATGGTCGCCCTTATCATTTTGCAATTCATGGCATCAATCTCACATATTGGCTGGTAGACACCCGGGGGCTGATTGACCTGAACGGGGCCAAGAAAAAATTACTGACCGCGTTTTTTATGCAGTTGGGCCTGAATGCACCGGATGCGGAATCCATGGCCGATACCATTGCCGACTGGCGCGATAAAAATGACAAGGAACGCCCCCGCGGGGCCGAGGCCCGCGCCTATCAGAATGCGGGTCTGCCGGGGCCGGGCAATCGACGGTTTATTGATGTCAGCGAACTGCGCGGTGTTCTGGGCATGACCGCAGAGCTGTATCAGGCCGCGGCTCCCTTTTTGACCGCCGGGCCGGGCAATAGCGAGCCAGATCCGCTAAGCGCCCCCGAACCTGTATTGGCACTGTTGCCCCTTAGTGCCGCCGAGCGCGATGAAATACTGGACCGGCGGCGCAATGCCAGCACCCCGTTATCCCCGGACAGCTTTGCCGACACAAAAGAAAAAGCCGATGCCGACAAACCCAAAACACCAGAAGGGCGATACCTTTTGATGGTCGAGGCCGAACTGCCCAGCGGGACAAAACAGGCCATGCGCCTTGTTTTCTCAACTGGACCACGCCCGGGTGAGTATGCCATTCTTTCAAGGCGCACTTTGCCCTTTGGGGAAGCGGCGCAAATTTATGAAACCAGGGCCAAAGATGTCAATTTCTAATACAATTTCAGGATTATGGGCGCAATGGTCGCGCCGCTTTGACGAAGGCATGGCCCAGGTACCCGGCCTGGGCGCATGGTTTCGGCCCAATTGGGATATCATCGTCGTTAATCGCGACGGCCAATATGCCATGGTCGATGACACCGGCGCCTTACGCCCGCTGGACGAAACGCAATTACAGCAATTGGCCAAACACAAACGGATCTGCCTGCGCCTGGGCGAAGGGCTGGGCCAACAGCGCACCATTACCCTGCCTTTGGCCGCGCGCCATGACCCCACGGCCACCATTGCACTTTCCATGAAACAGTATTTTCCCTTTCCCGAAGAAGATACCGCCTTTGCCGTCCATGGCAGCGGCCAGATGGATGGTGCCAATCAGTGCCAGTTCCCGGTCAGCTTTGCACGGCGTTCAATCATAGAAGAGATACTGCGCCATGCGGCGGCGGTGGGTATCATACCCAAAGTGGTGGATGCCCTTGGTGAAGATCCGCGCGATCCGGTAAATGCGGATCTGGTCAGCGGAGAAAAGGCCGGCGGCGGCAAAAGCGCGGCCAAACTGGTATTGGGGCTTTGTGCCGTGCTGATCGCCATAGCAGTTTCCATCAACATCTGGTCGTCGCTGACCCTGGCCCCTACGGCCGCGGCGCTGTTGGATCAGCGTCGGCCCGATGGCACCGACCAGGCCATGTTGCAAAAACAGGCCAAAGCCCAGGCCCCTTCTGTGTTGAACATATGGAAAGCGGCCACCAAGGCATTGCCCGATGACGCCTATGCGGAATACATGATTTATGAAAAAGGACGATTGCGTCTTGCCGGCAAGGCCAAGGATGCGGCTATGCTGGTTAGCGCCATCGAATCACAGAAAATCTTTAGAGAGACTTCCTTTGCGGCAGCGTCTCTAAAAGAAGAGGACGGCAAGGAAAGTTTTGATTTGACCACCACGGTTCATAAAGAGGCCAGGCCATGAATGCCCGCCATATGACCTGGCTGGCGCTGGGGGTGGGGGCGCTGGCCCTGATACTCAGCATTGGTGCCGCCATGCAGGCAGGCCTGCATGCCTGGCAATTGCGCCAACAGATTGATACCGCCATTGCAGACCAGGCAAACCAGAGCGATCAAGATGCCCTGCCACAGCTTTATCTGTTGCGGGCGCCCTCGCATGGGGCCGCCGGGGCGGCTTTGCTGACCCGGTTGCGCGCCGGGGCGCGTCTGGCCGGGGTTTCGCTGCAACGGGCCGAGCCGCGCCCAGTGGACCCCGCCGATCCGGCCAGCGTCAAAATCTCGGCACAGGCAAGCGGATCAACCCGGGCGATTGCGGCTTTTCTCTATGAAATTGAGGCCAAACCGCCGGCGCTGATCGTCGAGCGAGCCAGATTAAGCACCGATAATGGCAAGACCGTTTCGGTTGATATTCTGGTTTCTGCACGCGCCCAATATGAACGGAGCGCCCCATGAACCGCCGCATGATTATCCTGCTTTCCACCGTGGGGGTGTTGGGCTCTTTGTTTGTGCTGGACCGGTTTGTCCTGAACCCGCAAGGAGGGGACAATCTGGCCGCGCCCGTGGCGCGCACCGAACGCCCGCGACCAGCCCCCGTTGATGCGGCGCAAATCAACAAGGTCTTGTTTCTGGACCCGCTGGCAAAGTTTGAGGAAATATGGCAACGGCCAATCTTCGTACCCTCGCGCCAGCCCGCCGCCATTGCCGTCACGCCCACCACCAGCATCGATGATGGACCACCCAGTGATCAGCCACCAAACATTGATATTATTGGCGTTGCCATCGGGCCAACCAACAGTGCCGTAATGGTCCGTACGGACCGGCGCACCATTAATCGCTATTTCACCGGCGAACAAATCAACGGCTGGACCGTTGAAGAAATCAAGGCCGATACCGTCACCGTTAAACGCAACGGTGATCGATGGCAATTACCCGTCGGGGTCTCCAACTAGCGCGCGTTTAGCGTTATCAGGGTGCAACCGTCCGCACGGCAAAGTTGGTCGCGCCGCGGACAACCCCTGCCGTATCCTTGAAGCGTACAAACACACGGTTGTTCGCCGGATCAAACGGGATGTCCCCGGTGGCATTGGCAAATACGGAAAAGGTTCTGGTTTCCCCATTCACCGAGGTAATGGTCAGCTCGGACACCGGATTGGCCAGACAGGCCGCCGTGGCCGGATCGGTTTCACAAACAAACAGCGATACCGCCAGGCCCTTACCGCCATCATCTGCACTCAGTTTCAGGATGCCGTCACCGCCAAGCGCCGATGTGGCAATAGAAGCGGCCGCTGCACCGGACGTGCCTTGCATGGACAATACCCCATCACCACTGGACGTCAGACCAATGGCCAGCATATCCGGAGGGGTTACCTCGGCGGCAGACAGCACAAAGCTGTTCACACCGGTGGTCACATTAGAGGATGTCCCCTCGTCACATTGGGCCTGAATGCCCAGCTCCTGCTGGTTCATGACCTGTGACGGGGTGATGGCAAAGACAAAGTTTTGCGAAGCCCCGGCAGCAATGGTGGCCGGCGTATTGGGTGATCCTACCGCCGCATTGGCCGCATCGGTTTTCTGATAGGTGAAGCCACCTTTAAACGCGCCCGGGCTGAGCGAGATAAAGCAATTGGTACCATCGACCGTACCGGCATTGATCACCGTCATAAAGGCCGTGGCCTGGGTGCCGATTTTTACCGAACGGGCATAGGGAAGCACCGCAGTCACCAGATTGGGCAGGGCCGCGCTGGCCGATGCCCAGCCCAGTTTCACCAGACCGGACGCGCCGGATTTGCCGTCAACGGCAATGTGATAGGTGGTGCCCGAAGTCGCGGTAAAGCTGACCTGGCTGGCCCCGGACGAGAAAGCCGGGCCGGCCGCCGCTGTGCCAGAAACACCTTGATTATCGTTTGACGCCACCTCGGTCAGTGCATCCACACTGGCCCCAGTATAAACCGCCAGGATAGTGTCAAAATCCGAACCATCTGTGTTGAAATTGAAATTGCCATCAGTGGGTGCCACCCAGTCGAACCAGATGGATTTTGCTGCAGGCAAGCCGCCATGTGCCGGCTCGCTGGTTTCAGCGGTTGCGTTGACCGTATGGCTCTGGACGCTACCGGCGGCACCGGAAATCGTGGTAGCCGTAGCAAACCCGTCATTGCCCGATGCCCCGGACATCAGCACCGACAAGGTGACGTTGCCGCTGGCCCCGTTATACCCATCCACCCCAAAGTAATAGGTGGTGCCTTTGACGGCACTGAAGGTAACCAGTGAGGTCAGGATATTATTGGGATTGTCTTCATCATCATTATTGGCCAGTGGAGTAAGGGTTTGTACGCTGGAGCCGGTATATACCCCCAAAACCGTATCAAAATCACTGCCTGCCGTGGTCACTTTGACCGACGTGCTGAGCGGGGCAATCCATTTATACCAGATCGACGCGCCCCCGGCATTGGTACCACCAATGTGATTGGGTTCTCCGTTTTCTTTGGTCGCCCCGATGCTGGTGCCGTTGACCGTGGGTTCCAGCCCTGACAGGGGCAACGCATCGGCAAAATCGTTATTGGCCAGGAAATTGGCCGTCGCCCCGGCCGAACGTATGGCCGTATCGGTGCCCACACTGAAGGTCACGGTGCCATCATCAGACCCAACGCCGCCACCGGCTAGTTTGCTGGCATCCACGGTGACCACGACCGTATCGGTTGCACCGGCAGCCAGGGTTCCGCCTGATTTACTCAGCACAATAAAGGCCTTGTCTGCAACCACGCTCCAGCTAATGCTGCCGCTGTTATTGTTGGTCAGGGTATAGGTTTTGGAACCAAAGCTGTTGGAATCGCCAGGATTACCAATGCTGAAAAAACCATCCGCCGGCGCAATGGCCAATTGACCAATGCCTGCGCCGCCGCCATTGCCCAACAGGGCATTGGCCAGATCCACACGGATCCGCGGTTTGTACAACAGATTACGACCATCCAGAACAGGCTTGCCCGTGGCCTTAAGCGCATCTTCGATTTCCTGCACGGTGGCCGTGGGGTTGGCAGATTTCAACAGGGCAAATGCACCGGCCACATGAGGCGTTGCCATGGAGGTGCCGCTAAGCGTTGCGCCATAATTGGTACCGCCAATATTGGGATAGGCAGCCAAAATGGCAACGCCCGGAGCCAGAAGGTCCACCATTGGCGAAGAATTTGAAAAACTGGCCACGGCGTCCTGTTTGGTGGTGGCCCCCACGGTAATGGCCGTAGAAATACAGCCCGGATTGCTGACCCCGTCGGAAAAGCTTTCATTGCCAGAGGCAATCACGGTGGCCACACCCTTCACCCGCAACTGATCAATCAATTGCTTCATTTGCTGGGTATCAATGTCATTATTATCACAGATCGCAGTCGCCTTGCCGCCACCCAGGCTCATATTGACCGCCGCAATTTTCATGGTGTCGGCATTGGTCAGGACATAATCCAGTCCTGAGCGCTGGTCAGAACTGAACGACAGGATACATGGGGCCGTAGAAGGATCCGGCGGGGTGTTGTCCGGGTCACAATCGGCCGGTTCGGTAAATTTGGTAAACACCTGTACCGCGACCAGCTTGGCGCCCTTGGCAACCCCCTGCACCGTGGTGCCAGAAGACAGGGTAAAGGCTCCGCCCATGGCCGTCGAAGCCACATGGGTGCCATGGCTGCACCCGTCTATGCCTTCGGTAGTGCCGTTGGTGGCCGGGTCATCCACGGGACAGGTATCCCCCGCCGCCGCGTCAATTTGCTGGTTGGTGCCATCGGGACACAGGGAGACGGCATTTTGTGCCGCATCTGTGGTTGAAAAACATGCCGAGCCAACCACTTTGCCACTGATCATGACATGGTTCAGGGAAGAACCGGTATCCAGGACAGCCACCGCATAGTCGGCACCATCACTGCCAGTGGCCCACACCGCTGGTGCACCGATCAGCACGGTGGATTCATTCAGGCTGGGCTTCATTAGCCGGTCGGTAACAATCCCCGTTACCCGGGCATCAGCGGCCAGTTTTTCCATTTCATCACGGGTAAGATACAGCGCCATGCCCGCCACATTGCGAAACTTGCGAACGACAGTTGGCTTGTCCTTGGCCACTTTGATGCCCGACAGGCCCGAGGCATCAACAAATCCCTGGCCAAACGCATTGCTTAGAACCGAAGAATAGGTAATGGCCAGTTTTTCGCCTTTTTGAACATTATTCGCCAGGTCCCCGCCAGAGGCCACGCCCTGCGGCGAGGAGAATCCGACAATCACCCGCACCCGCTCACCCGCGGCCGCGCGTTCCATGGACCGTCCTTCCAGTTTTATTTTCCCCGATTCAGCCCACACGCCGGTGGACATAAATGACAAAAAAAGAACTGCAAGCACAACACGAATAAACATAAAATTTCCTTTTGCATGGCCTGACAAGTATTCCGGCCAGAGCAGACATTCTTACTAACGTTTGTATCAACCATTTCCAGTCTATCCCTCTGCATAAAAGATGCAAAGCGGTTTTTGCAAATGGCGTTAACAACCCTTGTCCTAAACAAAAATTCTTAGCGTTTCAGCTGACGTTCATGTATGATGCGCTAAGACACGTCCCGTGCTCGCCGATCATTCCGGTTTTTGCATTCAGACGAGCGCAGATATGTTGTCACGAGAGGCAGGGGGTTATCATGCGTCGTCTTTTTTTCATCATTGTGGGATTGTCATGGCTATGCAGCCAAAGCGTTATGGCCAGCCCGCTGTGGCAAATTCAAAACCATAAAGGCGTCTCTGCTTCAGAGCGGGCACAAAGCACCAGCATAAACGGGTTTGACAAAGCCTATATCAATCTGAATGCCGACCTTATTTTCAGTATGCAACCCGGGCAAACGGCCGATATTTTCCTGCCCAATGGCAAGATGGTCCCAGCAGCGCTGGAAACCATAAAAGGACATGCACTGGGTGGAAAATCCTGGCTTGGCTGGGCCGGTAAAGGCACAAATCGTGGTCGCATTGTGATGACCGAAGTCAATGGCTTCACCTTTGCCGCCATCACCTATGACCATGGACTTTATCTGATTGAACCGGCGCAAAATGCCGCCGGATATGTACTTTATTCCAGCACAGCGCCCGGCCTGAAAGAGATTGATCTGGTCAATGACAGCATCACCCCGCCGCCGGGGGCTGTTCGGGCCAGCGCCAGCCCCAAAGGCAAAGGCATTGCCCGCCCCGCCGCCAGTGGCAGCAACGGCACCGTGGATGTGGGTATATTCTATCATTCCTCCATGCGCGACCGCTGGGGTCTGGGCCTGTCTGCCCGCCTGCAATTTCTGGTACAGCTTTATGACACGGCCATGACCGACAGCCTGACCGGCATTCGCGCCAATCTGGTGCATATCAGCGAAGTATCCGGTACACAGACAAAGTCCAATGGCGACACCCTGACGGACCTTAAAGACGGGGCCAACAATGCCGATGGTGACTTTTCCGGCATTGCGGCCATCAAGGCGGCCAAGGGTATTGATATTGTCACCTATATTCGCCGGTTTAAGGAATCCACCCATATCTCCTGTGGCACCGGCTATGTTCTGGGCACGGGGGGCACCAATACCATTGGCCTGTCTTCCTCGCCATTCGGATTTAATACGGTCAGCGACAACATTGATGTTGATGCCCCCCCCTCGGGCTCATTTTCCCTGTGTTCTGTGTTTACCCTGGCCCATGAGATTGGCCACAATATGGGCAATACCCATGACATCGCCACCAGCCCCGAAGACGGCGTATTCAGCTATTCCCACGGTTATCTGGTCGGCAGCGACTTTAAAACCATTATGGCCACCGGCGGGAACACCCGTCTGGGCTTTTATTCCAACCCGTCCCTGAACAAATGCACCGACCCCGGCGGGTCTGGTCAGGGCAGCACTCCCTGTGGCACGGCAGAGGCGGATGTGGCCCGTTCCATGCGCGAACAGGGCAAGAATGTCGGCACGTTTAACACCCCGGCGGCACGTCTGGTCTCGTCTGTATTGCCGGTCAGCCGGTCCATCAAGTCCGATGCCACGGCTACCGCCTTTGCCACGATCATCAATCCGGCCGGCACCGGCACAGCCACCGGATGCAAGCTGTCCCTGCCTGGCGCCAGCGCCGGCCAGTTCAGCTATACCGCCACATCACCCAGTTCAGCACCGGCCAATACACCGGTCAGCATACCGGGCGGCGGGGTGCAAAACTTTACCTTTGCCATCACTCCGGGCGCGGCTTATGCGGGCTTTGTCCCCACACTGACGTCGGACACCTTTACCGGCGCGGATCTGGCGATTGAGTTTTCCTGTGATAATCGTCAGTCGGCAGAATCCATACCGGGCCTGAACACATTGTCCTTTGTCGCCGAAACCGGCCCGGTAATGGACGTGATTGCCCTGGCCGCCGCCCCCACCCCGGGCATTGTGGAAACCGGTGGTGGCACCGGCGCGTTCAGTGTTTCAGTCAGTAATATCGGCACCGCCGGCACGGTTACGGTTACTGGCGAGCCCAGCGCGGGCGTTACCGCCACGGTGAGCGTCTGTGAAACCGACCCGGTAACCGCGGCCTGTAAGGCACCACCGGCGGCCTCGGTCAACAAAACCCTGGCTACCGATGAAACGGCAACCTTTTCGTTTTTTGTGACGGAAACCGCCACCATCATTGCTGATTTTGCCCAAAAGCGCATTTTTGCCCGCTTCAAGGAAGGCTCGGTCTTGCGCGGGGCGACATCCGTGGCGGTACGCAGTGCGCCCTAAGGCACAAGACCATTCCGGTTTTGTGTTCATGGTGGCGTCACCTTAACAGGGTATGGTAATCATCATGGTGGTGCCGGTTTGCATTTCACAGGCCGACACCTCACATTATGGGTGACGCACCATTATAACAGCGCTCAAGGCGGAGGAAGACGTATGCAAAACCGGCTAAAGACCATTGGCCTTGGCGTGCTGTGCGCCGTGCTGGCGAACACTGCTGTACAGGCCAAGGTAAACATCACCGCCCAGGAAACCGGCTGGCAGGTGGATGCCCAGAACGAACCCCTGACCGGTGTTTTGAACGCAATCTCCAAAACCGCCGGCATCAAAGTCAGTGGGACCGCCAAACTGGTGGAAAACCCCATGATCACCGGCGTCTATGAGGGCCCACTGGAAACGGTACTGCGCCGCCTTTTGCGAAACTCCGATTATGCCTTCCAAACGGTGCCACGGGCCGATGGCACCCGCAAAATTACCCGTCTGGTGGTCTTGTCGGGCCGTAAGGGAAAGGCCTCCAAAGCCCGCCCCATGGTGGCGCCCCGCAAACTGCCAACCGCCAAAAGAATGGAAAAGCCCCTGACCCAGAAAGAAAAAGAACAGGGTACACGGGTGGCTTCATTACTGAACAAGCGGGCGCAATTGGTCGTGGGTACAGATGCAAAGACTGCTCCCGAGCAAACCCCCGATACCCCCCCGGCACAGGGCAGCACCGGCATAACCCGCAATGCCGATGGCAGCTTTGACATTACCCCCGAGGCCCAGGCCCGCATGGCCGAAGCTACCCGGCGCGCCCAACAGGATCTGCAGGCATTGGTCGCCTCATTGCGGCGTAATGAAAACAATCAAAGCGGTAATTAGCGCCGCAACGAACCTTATTTGGTACCGAACAAACGATCCCCGGCATCCCCAAGGCCCGGCACGATAAAGCCATTTTCATTCAGCTTTTCATCAATGGCAGCGGTGATGATGGGTACATCGGGGTGTGCCCGGCGCAGATTTTCCACCCCCGGCGGGGCCGATAACAGGCACACAAAGCGCACATCGCGCGCGCCGGCTTCCTTGATCCGGTCAATGGCCGCAATAGCCGAATTGCCGGTAGCCAGCATGGGGTCCAGCGCGATCACCGTGCGCTCGGCCATATCCTTGGGCATTTTCACCAGATATTCCACCGGCTGTAAGGTTTCTTCGTCGCGATAAAGGCCCACATGCCCCACGCGGGCCGAGGGGACCAGATGCAGCATTGCCCCGAGCAGCCCTTCGCCAGCGCGCAAGATGGAAACAAAACACAGTTTTTTGCCCGCCAGTACCGGCGCATTGGTTTTACAGATCGGCGTTTCAATTTCGCGCAATTCCGTGGGCAGATCCTTCATCGCCTCATAGCCCAGCAACATGGCGGTTTCTTCCAGCAATGCCCGAAATTCGGCGGTGCTTTTTTCCCGACGGCGCATCAGGCTCAGCTTGTGTTGCACCAAAGGGTGATTGACGACGGTAACGCCCTCAATGCTTTGATCGTTCACGTTCATCATATCCCCCCAGGGCTGCATGGATTATGGTGGTTAAAGTCATTACCCGATTCATGCGGGTAATCCAGCCTTACTTAAAGCCACAAATGCAGCGCAATGCCCAGAGATGCCAGCGCCAGCACCACCAACGAACGGCGGGTCCAGCGGGTGCGGTGGGCCTGGGCCTCGGCCAGATGCGCAACGCTCTCTTCGCTAAGCTTCAGGCCGTTCTTGCGCGCATCGGTGATGATCTGTGTACCGCTTTCAATGGCCGCAGGTAGGTCTACCAGCACCCGGTGTAGTTCCCGCAACGTGTCATAGGCATCGTTTACCATGCCTTCGGGGCCAAGCTCCCGGCGGATCCAGTTTTCCACCACCGGTGCAGCCGTCCCCCACAGATCGTGGTCCGGATCCAACATACGGGCCACGCCCTCGACCTGCACCATGGTTTTTTGCAGCAAGACCAGCTCAGGGCGTAAATGCATGTCAAATTGCGCCGTAACATCAAAAAGCTGCAATAAAAGATGGCTCATGGAGACATCCTTGGCGGTTTTGCCAAAGATCGGCTCACC
Source organism: Robiginitomaculum sp. (assembly GCA_015485335.1). Taxonomy (GTDB): domain Bacteria; phylum Pseudomonadota; class Alphaproteobacteria; order Caulobacterales; family Maricaulaceae; genus Robiginitomaculum_B. The sequence continues at coordinate 2,351 of WFTT01000096.1, read as the reverse complement.
CACGGCGCGCAGGGCCTGGGAAAAGTCATCAACCCCATAATCGTCCGGTACATAACCGGCCTCAAAGTGCACTTCGGCCACCCGGCGATAATCCCGGCGCAAAAACCCATAAAGAATTTCGGCCAGATAGCGCCTTTGTGCCGGGCCAATACGCCCGATAATGCCAAAATCCACCATGCCGAGGCGGCCATCATCAAGGGCAAACAGATTGCCCTCGTGCATGTCCGCATGAAACACGCCATGGTCCAGCGCGCTTTGCAAAAAGCTGCTCGTAATGGCCTTGCCCAATGCAATCTTGTCAATTTTGCTCTGTTGCAAGGCCGCCGGATCGCTGAGCGGCACCCCATCCAGCCATTGCATGGTAAACACCCGTAAACGGGTGCGTGACCAGTCTACCTCGGGAATGGCCACACCGCTTTGGCTGTCCATAATCTCGGCCAGTTCCGAGGCCCCGGCGGCCTCCATACGCAAATCCATTTCCAGACTTAGTGAACGCGACAGAGTGCGGACAAATTTGCACGGCTCTAGACGACGGGCGGCGGGCAGGAACCGCTCGATCAGACGTGCGCCCAGCGCCATGGCCTCTATATCTTTCTGGATGCGCTCTTCAATGCCCGGGCGCAGGATTTTGACCGCCAGCCGGGTACCATCCGGTAGGACCAGCGGATGCACCTGTGCCACCGAGGCCGCCGCCACGGGTTCTTGCAGGCCGGCAAAACGCGCCTCGCTGTCTTCGCCAAAGGCCTCGGCCAGGGCGGTGCGAGCCTCGTCCATGGAAAAGGGCGGCATTTTATCGCGCAGGCCTGCCAGACCATCGGCAATTTCCGGGGTCAGAATATCGCCCCGACTGGCCAAGAACTGGCCAAATTTTACATAACTAGGGCCAAGCTGTTCCAGCGCCCGGGCCAGACGTTCGCCGGGACCGCCCTCGCCTTTCTGGCTGTACAGGCGGGCCAATTGCCCCATAAGGCGTGCCGGCAGCGGCAATATGGCCTGATATTCGCGGGGCAAAATCGCATCATGGCGGGCCAGCACCAGCCCCGCCTTTGCCAGCCGAAAAAGCGTTGCAAAACTCATGTCTTAAATTGCCCAGCCCGTATGCATGGCGGCCACGCCGCCGGAAAAATTGGTATAGCCCACATTGGTAAAGCCGGCCGCGCGCATCATGTCGGCAAAGCGTTCCTGATCAGGAAATTTGCGAATGCTTTCCACCAGATACTGATAGCTGTCTCGATCATTGGCAAAGAGTTGCCCCAGACGCGGAATGGCGTGGAACGACCACAAATCATAGGGCTTTTGCAGTGCCTGATTCACCGGCTTGGAAAATTCCAGACACAGAAACCGCCCGCCCGGACGCAAGACCCGGCGCATATCAGACAGGGCCTTGACCTTGTTGGTGACATTACGAATGCCAAAGCTGATGGTGACCACATCAACGCAATGGTCCGGCAATGGCAAGGCCTCGGCATCGCCGCAAACCCAGCTTAGGTTTTCGTCCGTGCCCCGTTCCAGACCTGCGATCAGCATTTGCGCATTGATATCACACACCATGGCCCGCGCCGGATTGCCGCCACGCCGTGCGCGCACCGTTTCGGCCCGGCGCACAAACCGCCGCGACAAATCCCCCGTGCCGCCAGCCACATCCAGCAAAACCTCGCCCGGCTGTGGATTGGCGCGGGTGATCACCATATCTTTCCATACCCGATGCACCCCGCCGGACATGAGATCATTCATCAGGTCATAGCGAGCCGCCACACGATCAAAAACGCCGCGTACCAGCGAGGCCTTTTTCTCGCGTTCCACGGTTTTAAAACCAAAGCTGGTGGTATCGTCTTTATGTTCAGTACTAGTCATGAGCCGGACCATAGCGCCCCTCGTCGCGCCGCGCTATAGGATGAGACACTATGCCCGAGCTTCCCGAAGTTGAAACCGTCCGATCCGGCCTTGCCCCCGTCATGGAGGGCCAGACCATCAGGCGCGCCAAAATCAACCGGCCAAACCTGCGCTTTGCCTTTCCACCTGCATTTTGTGATCGACTGACCGGCACAGAGATTTTGCAGGTGCGCCGCCGCGCCAAATATCTGTTGATTGATCTGAACCGCGGCGAGACCCTGATTTCCCATCTGGGCATGTCCGGGCGGTTTTCCATTGTGCCCCCGGGCGATGATCCACCAGAGGATACTAAGGTGGCCCATGACCATGTTGAATGGCACCTTAGCAATGATCACCGCATCCTTTATAACGACCCGCGCCGCTTTGGCTTTATGGATTTGGTCAAAACTACTGCACTGGAGGAGAGCAAATTCCTCGCCGGTTTGGGGCCAGAACCGCTGGGCAATGGTTTTTCATCG
>WFTT01000095.1 GCA_015485335.1 Robiginitomaculum sp. | reverse complement strand
CTCTGGCCTGACGGCTTGTGCGGGGGCGTGACCGGCAATGGCAGCCATTATTATCGCCATGCCCAGACATCGCATTAAACGGTACAACCCACTTTCCAACTCTATGCCCAGACGTTTCATGTTAGCCTCCTGTTGTGTGCTTTGTCTCAGCATAGGCGTAGTCAGAGGTACAAATCACACGATGCGGCAACTTAAACCCCTCTCCTGAAGTGAGGCCAATAAAGGTGTAATATAAATCAGCACATCAACGCTCACTGCCTATGGTGTTGCTTGTCACGGCATTTGCGAGACGCCTATCTAAAAATGTTCTTTATCATATAGTGCGACTACTTCTGAAGAAAGAAAATTATTAATAATTTTACTATGCGACTTACTTTTACTGTCAAACATTTAGCCGTGAGGCACTGACAAATAAAAATGACTTGGTGTTCCTCATCAGCGCTTATGGGTCTAATTTAGGCCTGATCTCTAAAAGAGGAATTTTGTTCATCTTACTTGTAGGTATTAGCTTCTACTTTGCACTAATTTTGGAGTAACCGTAGTACAAAAAGACACAAAACCCTACAATGCTATCCCACATAGAAGTCACGTATTTCGTATACTTTACAATGTATTACATGGCACTGTGACAAATAAGATATACCCCAAACTGAATATGAGGGTTCGATTCCCTTCACCCGCTCCAAGGCGGTAATTTCTTGACTATTCGCATGTCTTTCCCTTCTGATTTAGTAAATCTTCAAGCCGCAGGCGCTCTGCCCCGTTCTTCGAAGAACGCCGACGCCAGTCCACCTCCCAATCTGGATCAACGCCTTGTTTGCGCAAATATTCATTTTTAATTTTTTGAAAGCGAGCTTCTATTTTTTCGATATCAGCGTCCAGCGTTTCTAATTCCTTCTCAATCTGTTTAATTTTTTTGCGCATGCCTGCATCATCGCTGCGAAAGGCCTCGTTCAGTATGGTATCGGCTTGCATACGCTGTTCACGCGCGGTTGCACTCAGGGAATCCCTGGGAAAAACCTTCGAAACTGGTAGCCCTTTGTTTTCGCGCGCATTGATGGCCGTCCTTATCATGTCATTAGCCAAAGATAGCACACCGGCCCGGTTGCGAAGTTCCTCCAACGCACCTTGGGCCTCCTGCAATGCGGGCTCTTGGCTCATTAAATCATGAAAATAAATTTCGGTATCTGCCTCAGCAGATCTGTTGCGCTTGTATTGATCAAGTAAAATTGCATCAGAACGAGCCAATGCCTCCAATTGCGCCCGTATCAATTGTGTATTTGTGCGATCACATTGCAATTTAATTGACCCGGGCGGTTTAGCGGGTTTGATCTGCGCTACGGGGGGCGGCATAGAAGAACTCTGATTGGCGAAACTGCCGGACGGCAAGGCCAATATCATGCTGACAAGGATTAGACGGCTCATTTTCCAGAACACCATTATGGTTTTCTCACTCCACCCCAATCTATAATGGTGCAGGTGCATTGATTACGCTGGGCCTGCCCCGCGCTTCATAGGTCTATGGTCCCTTTTGGACCAGCGCCCGCACCCGTTTATATTCCTTGTCATAAAAGGCATAGCTGCCTTGCAGCGGCGGGACAAGTTCGTGGGCTTTTTTCAAATCTCTCAAGGCATACTTGTTCTTTTTCAGTTTCAGATAGGCATAACCGCGCAATGAATAGGCCTGATAAAAGGTGGGATCAGCCTTGATCACCTGGCTTGCCTTTTTGAGCGCGGCGGCAAAGTCTCCATGGCGAAAGCGGCGTTCAGCTTGGCGAAAAAGCTGATCAACAGGGTCCGGTGGCGCTGCCTGGCTCACAAACGGGCTCAACAGGCGCACCACCTCGGCGGACGGTGTATATTTGAATTCAGGCGTGAGCCAGAAGGAGGTCACTTCGGCGAGGCATTCAGAAAGGCTATAGGCAGCATAAGCGCTAGGCAGGCCCGTTTGAGTACGCACCATCTTCTCTATGCGTTTACGACGCTCCCCCAGCGGTAGGGCCGCGGCACGCGCGGGGGTAAGTCCTTCTTTGGCCAGCAAGGCCCGAGCGGCCTCAATTTTGGGCTCAAATATTTTTCTAAACGCATTAGAATTCGATAATTTATGATAGTTATCGGCGGCATGCACGGCTTCATGAAAGACAACCCGAAAGGAAAAGTCCGGATAGGCAAATACCATTTTGCCAATCACGATCAATTTTGTCCCCCCTTTGGCATAGGTACGTATATTGGACCGATAAACCGACAGCGTTCCATCGGAGGCCGCTCGCGGCAACAAGCCCGGCGCAAGAGCATGGATCCGGCGCAGGCTTTTTAGGACAAAGGCACGCTCGGCGGGTACCCAGGGAATGGTTTTGTACGTACCCATGGCCGCCTCAGATGAATTGGGCCGCAGCGTATCTCGCATGACCACCAGGTCTTCAACCTCGCCGCCATAGGCAAGGTTGCCACATAAAATGATGACAACGCTGATTGCCAAGAAAAACCTAAACCATCTTGCCATTTTCGTACCGTCCTGCGTACTCGCCTATGAATATTCAACCAATTTGTGAATCCTGATTGTCAACACGACCTAGATTTTATTTACAAATTTTCCGGCTTACAGCCATTACGATTTTATCATCTTTTCCAACATTGGCCGAAACACGGTCAATCAATTCCTGTAAATCCATACTCTCTGCAAAAGTGGAGAGATCGGTACAACGGGAAAAAGAGCGGCAAGCATTCATCTCATCTTGAACAACCTTACCAAACTCCGGGACCATGGATGTTTCAATGGCCAGCTTATTCAGACAGGCGCCAACCTTGCCAAGGGTCAGAGCATTTTCTGCCAGCGGGTTTGTCGTATTGGCATTGGTATCCGGGCGGTTTTGCCGCTGGAGGCGCCCAGAGTGCACCACCGATTGGTGGATAAAAGCAATATCCGCCGCCAGAACCATGATACGTTTGGCCAGTGCCAGGCGGTCCCCTGGTGCCAACACCTGGGCGCGCTCCAGGGCAAGCTCAAGATCAGCATTCAGATCAGATAGAGCTCGCGAAAGACGAACCAGGTCTTTGCCAAAAGTGCCAGCCTGTGAACCCGCCATACCCGTCCAGTGCAGCACTTGCAAAACATTGCCCGCTTCAACAAGCTCCTCTATGGCCAGCGTAAGGCCGGGGTCATCGGCAGCCGGTAACGTGTTATTCATCAGGTTTTTCATGGCCTGCCGAAGATAACCTTGCGCCTCGTGGGCGGCACCGTCCAGCAATATGCCAAACTGGATAATGACAGGCCGGTCGGCCTGCCCGGCCATATCCAGCAGGATCGCCGCATCGGCAAAAGCCGTTGACATTGTTGGCCAGGTGCTGATCTGAAACGATAATGCCGTGTTCAAGGCACAATATTCGGCTGTATTAATACGGATGTTACAGGTCTGCTCACAGGCTTGTAGACCCGCCATAAGGGTTTCATATTGAGTAAAATACGCCTTTGGTGCTGCCCGCAGATTGGTAATTTTTGGCGTCTCACAGACATTGTGAATGTTGAACGTTAACAACGCCACTTCAGCGTATTCAGGTTTTGCCTTCAGAGTCGCATAATAGGCAAGCAGGGGATCGCGCCATACCAGAGGATCATCAGATGTATCCAGGACTTTTGAAATCCCCTTTACATCCTCGCAAATTAGACATTCTGCATCATCTGCGCCAAGGGCAGGATTTGAAGCAAAACCGATCCCCATCGCTAATATCAGGAAAAACAACCATCCACGCATGAAAGTCTCCATCATATCTGTGACGGCAATCATGCACTAAAAATCGTCTTTAGGATATATTGGGCAAATCAAATGGGGCCCGAGGGCCAGATTATTCTGCCGTTGCTTCAACCTTGTCTTGCGTCTTGGAATCAAAATCGCCGGCATCATGGCGTTCCAGCAATTGACTTTCCGGCTCGCCCCAGGCGCGATTGACCATGCGGCCGCGTTTCACCGCCGGGCGTTGGGCGATCTGGTCGGTCCAGCGCACCACATGGGTATATTCATGAGTTTGCAAAAACTCGGCAGCGTCATAAACGAGACCTTTTACCACCGCACCATACCAAGGCCAGATGGCCATGTCGGCAATGGTATATTCATCGCCGCACATATATTCCCGGTCTGCCAGATGACGGTCCAGCACATCCAGTTGACGTTTGACCTCCATGGCAAAACGATCAATGCAATATTTGATCTTCTGCGGGGCATAGGCATAAAAATGGCCAAAACCACCGCCCAGATAGGGCGCGCTGCCCATTTGCCAGAATAACCAGGATAAACACTCGGTCCGACCTGCATGGTCCTTGGGCAGGAAGGCATCAAATTTTTCTGCCAGATACAACAGCATGGCCCCGGATTCAAATATCCGCGTTGGTGGCGTGGTGCTGTGATCCATCAAGGCAGGGATTTTGGAATTGGGGTTTACCGCCACAAAGCCGCTGCCAAACTGGTCTCCATCCATAATGTTGATCAGCCAGGCATCATATTCCGCCCCTTTATGGCCAAGCGCCAACAGCTCTTCCAGCATCACGGTGACCTTCACCCCGTTAGGGGTGGCCAGAGAATAGAGCTGGAACGGATGCTTGCCGACGGGCAGATCCTTGTCATGGGTTGGCCCGGCAATCGGGCGGTTGATACTGGAAAACCGGTTCTCGCTATCCCCATCCTCTTTCCAGACTTTGGGTGGCGTATAGGCATTTGTATCCGTCATTGATGGGTCCAATCATAGTAGGACGAGAAGTGAAAATCTGACTAGAGATGGGTTAGCGACTGTCCATTTTCAACTCGATCCGGCGATTGCGCGCCAAAGCGGCCGCTGACCGGCCCCGATCAATGGGATGAAATTCCCCAAAGCCCGCCGCCACCAGGCGCTTGGGCGGCACCCCGGCACGGATGAAAAACTTAACTACAGAAATCGCTCTTGCCGCCGACAATTCCCAATTGGAGGCATAGCCGGAACGAATGGGAATGCTGTCGGTGTGCCCATCCACCCGGATTACCCAGTCAATATCGGGGGGGATTTCCTTGGAGACATCAATAATGGCCGCGGCGATCTGGGCCAGGGACTGCTCCCCCATGGGGTTCAGTTCGGCCGAGCCAGAAGCAAACAGGATGTCAGTTTCAAAAACAAAGCGGTCCCCGACCACATGAATGCCCTCGCGATCGCCCAGCACCTCCAGCAGGCGGCCAAAAAAATCAGACTTGTATCGGGCCAGCTCGGAAACTTTTTGCGCCAGAGCCGCGTTCAGCCGTTTGCCCAGATTGACGATCTGCGTTTTCTGTTTCTTGTCTTTTTGTTCGGCGGCTTCCAGCGCCGCATTCAGCCGGGCCAATTGCGCATTCAGGGCCGCAATCTGTGCCGTCATGGCGGCGATTTCATCACGGGCCTTTTTCGAAATTTCCTTTTCAGCCGCCAGCGCGCTTTCAATTTCCGCCGAGGCCGATTGTGCATTGGCCAGCGTTTCTTTTAACGCTTCCATTTCGTTGTTTTTCTTGTCCAGGGTTACCAGCAACAGGGCAATGCGCTCTTCGGCGCCTTTGCGCATATCCTTTTCCAGTGCCAGCATATTGGCCAGATCAGATAGCCGCGTGTTTAACCGCGACAGCTCGGCATCCCGGTTCGACAGGGCGCGCCCCAGGGCAAACTGGGCAACAATAAATAGCGACAATAAAAACACCACCACCAGCAACAATGTCGCCAGCGCATCGACAAAGCCGGGCCAATGGTCCTCGGCCCCGGCTCCGCGCCGCGATAGTCGCGGACCCGCCATTACGGATTTTCACCCCGCGACAGGGTAATCATGGTCTTGGTCAGAATTTTGATCTCTTCGCGCACCGCTTCGATACCGGCGGCGCGGTGTTCTTCACTCTGGCGGATGACTTTTTCCAGCGCTGATATATTTTCGGCGGCCTGCTCCAGCAGTGCCGACGTATAGGCCGGGCTGCCCGGATCGGCCTCCTTGCCTGCCGCCGCAACGCGGCTAATGGTGGCGGTCCAGTCCTCGATCTCATTGAAAAAGCGGTTTTGCGATTGCCCGGCCTGTAAATCCAAAAAGCCGATAACCAACGATCCGGCAAGGCCAAACAGGGACGAGGAAAACGCCGTGCCCATGCCCTTGATGGGTTCTTCCAAGGCCTTCATCAGCTTGAAAATATCTTCTTCCCCGCCAGCGGAGCCGGAAAGCGCGCTGACTGCGGCGCCAACCGAGCTGACCGTTTGCAACAATCCCCAGAACGTACCCAACAGCCCCAGAAAGATCAGCAACCGGCCCAGATAGCGGGTGATCTCACCGGACTCGGCCATGCGCGAAGACACCGCATCCAGAATGGAGCGGGTCGAGGCCGAAGACAGCTTTAAATGCCCCGGGGTTTCAGAGAGCAGCACCGCCATGGGGGCAATCAGGCCCGGCGGACGGGGCAAATGGGAAAAATCATTGGCTGCGGTCAGGCGCCGCACCCAGCGGGCCGCCGGACCAATGGCCAGGGTCTGGCGAAATGTATAGAGAACGGCGATGACAAACACCACGACAATCAAACCATTGATGGCGCGATTGCTCTCAAAGGCCAGACGAATTTGGTCCTGCAGGGCATAGATCAGCGCCCCAACCAGGGTCAGAAACCCAAACATCCAGGTCAGATATTGGCCAGGGCCGGTAAACCGGATCCTGTGTGAATTGGCGTTACTCATAACCTTCCCCGCATCTTTGCCCCCATATAGGCCCCGTGATCTTGGCCTGCATGCGGATCACTATAAAGCCCTTTTTGTCAGATTTTAGGCGTTTTTTTCGGTGCACTGTGGTTTTTAAACTTTGTTGTTTTTATGTACGCCCGACCTGAACAGGAAAACATGGCGATATACTGGGAAGATTGCTGCGTCCTACCGGTTCATCCGATTGGCAATCAGATCATCCACAACGGCCGGTTCGGCCAGCGTTGAGGTGTCGCCAAGATTGCCATAATCATTTTCGGCAATTTTACGCAAAATGCGCCGCATGATCTTGCCCGAGCGGGTTTTGGGCAGGCCGGGTGCAAACTGGATCAGGTCCGGTGTGGCAATGGGGCCGATCTCAGTGCGCACATGTTTGCGCAGCTCGGCGCGCAACTCGTCCGAGGGCTCATAACCGCTCATCAGCGAGACATAGACATAAATGCCCTGGCCCTTGATATCGTGGGGATAGCCCACCACGGCGGCCTCGGAAACGGCAGGATGGGATACCAGCGCGCTTTCCACCTCGGCGGTGCCCATACGGTGACCAGAGACATTCAGCACATCATCCACCCGCCCGGTAATCCAGTAATACCCGTCTTCATCACGCCGACAGCCGTCCCCGGTAAAATAAAGACCCGGATAGGTAATAAAATAAGTATCGACAAAGCGCTGGTGATCACCATAGACCGTGCGCATTTGTCCGGGCCACGAGCCGGCAATACATAGATTGCCCGAGATGGCTCCCCTGAGTTCCTTACCATCCGCATCGACCAGCAAGGGCTTGATACCAAAGAATGGCCGCGTCGCGGAGCCGGGTTTTAACGCTGTGGCACCCGGCAACGGCGTAATCATAATCCCGCCGGTTTCGGTCTGCCACCAGGTATCAACAATGGGGCAACGCCCCTCGCCCACCACCTCATAATACCAGTCCCAGGCCTCGGGGTTGATCGGCTCGCCCACCGTGCCCAGCAGGCGCAAGGAAGACCGGTCGGTCTTTTTGACAAAGTCATCACCGGCCCCCATCAGCGCCCGAATGGCGGTAGGCGCGGTATAGATAATGTTGACTTTGTGCTTGTCACAAACCTGCCAGAAGCGCGAGGCATCGGGATAGTTTGGTACCCCTTCGAACATCAAGGTAATGGCCCCGTTGGCCAGCGGCCCATAGACGATATAGCTGTGCCCGGTGACCCAGCCCACATCAGCGGTGCACCAGTAGACATCTCCATCATGGTAATCAAACACGTATTGGTGAGTCATGGCGGCATAAACCAGATATCCGCCGCAGGTATGCAATACCCCCTTGGGCTTGCCGGTTGAGCCAGACGTATAGAGAATAAAAAGCGGATCTTCGGCATTCATGGGCTCGCACGGGCAATCAGCAGATACCGCCTTGGCGGCCTCTTCGTACACCACATCACGGCCGTCTTTCATGGCTACATCGGCACCGGTACGGGTAATGGTGATCACCGTGGTAACATCGGGGCATTGTTCCAGCGCCTTGTCCACATTGGCTTTTAAGGGAATGGTTTTACCGCCGCGCACCCCTTCGTCGGCGGTGATGATGCAGGTTGAGGTGCAATCGAGGATACGTCCGGCCAGAGCCTCGGGAGAAAAGCCGCCAAACACCACTGAATGCACCGCGCCAATGCGGGCGCAGGCCAGCATGGCATAGGCGGCCTCGGCCACCATGGGCATATAAAGCGTGACCCGGTCGCCCTTACCCACGCCGCGAGATTTAAGCACATTGGCAAAGCGGCAGACATGTTCGTGTAATTCGCGATAGGTAATGTGTGTGGACACCTCTGGGTCGTCGCCTTCCCAGATGATGGCGGTTTGATCGCCCCGTGTTTCCAAATGCCGGTCAATGCAATTGTGAGAGACATTAAGCGTACCGTCCGCATACCAACGAACATGCAAATTATTCGTATCAAAACTGCAATCAGAAACTTGCGTATAAGGCGTAAACCAATCCAGCCGCTTGCCTTGCTCACCCCAAAACGCATCCGGGTCGCTGATCGAGGCGGCATACATGCGCTCATATTCGCTATTATCCACAAAAGCGCGCTTTGCCCACGCGTCCGTTACAGGATAGGTTTTGGTGTCCATGATCGCCCTCATTTTGTTTTTACTTGGCTCAACTGTCCTTCCCGTGTGAAACTGTGGCAAGAAGAAAACAGTGAGATTTTTATGCGTTTTTCTATCAGCCTTTTGACCGCTTTGACCAGCCTTCTTATCGGATGCGCCGGGGCCATTTTAATACGTCCTCCCCAAGGGGTGATCGCACGACTAGCAGACCCACTCAGCAATACTGCTATCGCGCGCGTTGGCGATACGGCTTATGCCTTCAGCGGGCTGCATGCAGGAAAAACCTGGGCTGATGTAACCGCCAAGGCTTATGCCTGTGATCTTGCAAAAGGCACATGCCGGAGCATCGCGCCGCTGCCCGATGGGATCGGTCGTCTGGCCAGCACCGCCGTAAATGTGCAGGGAAAAGTTTATATTTTTGGCGGCTATAGCGTAGCCAAAGACGGGGCAGAAAAATCAACGCCAGAGGTCTGGGTGTTTGATTCCAAAACCGAAACCTATGCCCGAGCCGCCGACATGCCCGTGCCGGTCGATGATACCGTGGCCATGGTGTACCAAGACCATTATATCGTTTTAGTTTCCGGCTGGCATGACACCGATAATGTTGATCTGGTTCAAGTGTTCGACACAAAAAATAATAGCTGGTTCAATGCAACAGCATTTCCCGGCAATCCGGTGTTTGGCCATGCGGGCGCGATCAGTGGCGATCGCCTGTTGATCTGTGGCGGGGTGAAAGTGGTGCCCCCTGTGACCCCGGCAACGCGGCGCAGCTTTGTGCTTTCCACCGCTTGCTGGTCAGGAAAAGTCAGCGAGAATGCGCAGTCAATAGAGTGGACTAAAGCCGGTGATGTGGCCCCGGGTGCGGCCTATCGGCGGGCAGCACTGGCCCTGCCAAACGGTGATATGGTGTTTTATGGCGGGGCGCTGAACCCTTATAATTAC
>WFTT01000094.1 GCA_015485335.1 Robiginitomaculum sp. | reverse complement strand
GTTGAAATCCGCCCGTGCAGACCGCAGCGTGCTTTCCCAACAGGTACGCGGGGGCCAGTACCTTGCCCTCGCGTACCTGTTGGGAAAGCACGCTGCGGTCTGCACGGGCGGATTTCAACTGGTTGGAGATAACATTGGCATTGGTTAGCGCCGCATCATAGCGCGATTTGGGAATAATGCCTCGCCCAAACAGATCCTTGGCACGTTTCAACTCGGTATCTGCATTTTCCTTCTGGGCCACCAGGGCCTTGATGCGGGCATTGACCGACTGAATACGCAAGGCCAACTTGTCGTCGGTAATGACGGCCAAGACCTGTCCCTGGGTAACCAGGTCGCCCTCGCTAACGGCTAGTTCGGCAAGGGTGCCAGACAAACGCGCCCGCGCCGGTGTGACCTTCAGGCTTTCTACCGTGCCAAAAACCGCTTTTTGGTCCGCAACTTGTGTGACGGAGACATGAAAGGTTTTTGTTTCTGGCGTGGCGGAAACTGTGCCAGGGTTTGCCGACATTCCCAGAAGAGTTCCCAGGATTAGCAATAGTGGCGTTCTTACGGGTTTCATGGCTGAACCTTTCACGAGGGGGTTGCGCACTTGTCTTATCGGATTCGGTAGTGGAGTGCACTATATTAGTAATGGCTAATGTACATTCAAGGCTAGGGTTCGAAAAAGTAATGTGGTATTATAGTACCCATCTGTAATTCGCTGGTTTTTATACAGAAATTTTGCTCCAATGGGTTTGACGCTAGGGTCTCCTGCGGCTATACGGCCCACTCGCTTGCATGGGCCAAAGAGAGTTCATGCGGGAACATGATAGGATTGTACCATGAAAACCTTTTCCGCAAAGCCGGCGGAAGTCGTAAAGAAGTGGATCATTATTGATGCAGAAGGGGCTATTGTTGGCCGTCTGGCATCTTTTGTGGCCTCACGCCTTCGCGGCAAGCACCGCCCGGATTATACGCCGCACGTTGATTGTGGCGACAATGTCATCATCATCAATGCAGACAAGGTGGTATTCACCGGACGCAAAATGGATGACAAAAAATATTATTGGCACACCGGTCACCCCGGTGGCATCAAGGAACGTACGGCTTCTGCCATTATGAATGGCCGCTTCCCCGAGCGGATCGTCAAAAAGGCGGTACAGCGCATGCTGCCCAAAGAAAGCCCCTTGGCACGTCAACAATTGTCCAACCTGAAAGTTTATGCCGGCAGTGAGCATCCACACGAAGCGCAAAAGCCCGAAGCCATAGACTTTGCCGCGTTGAACCCAAAAAACAGCAGGAGTGCCTGATATGGCCGATGAAATCCGTTCGCTGGAAGACCTCAAAGCAGGTATGGCCGATGCTGGCGTAGAAGCCAGCGCAGACGCCGGTAATGATGCCGCCGAGGCCGTTGCCGAAGTGGTTCTGCCTGAACCTAAAATAGATGATCTGGGCCGTGCCTATGCAACCGGCAAGCGCAAGGATGCGGTGGCCCGTGTCTGGATTAAGCCCGGTTCCGGCAAGATCACCATTAATGGTCGTGACCAGGAAACCTATTTTGCCCGCCCGGTGCTGCGCATGATGCTGCAACAGCCTTTTGAGGCCGCCGAGCGCAAAGACCAGTATGATGTGGTGGCTACCGCCAAGGGTGGTGGCCTTTCTGGTCAGGCTGGCGCCGTGCGCCACGGGATTTCCAAGGCTCTGGTTTTCTTTGAACCGGCTTTGCGTCCTGCCTTGAAAAAGGGTGGTTTCCTGACCCGCGATTCACGGGTTGTGGAACGTAAGAAATACGGTCGTGCCAAAGCGCGCAAGAGCTTCCAGTTCTCCAAGCGCTAAACACACATACAAATATCTGCAAAAGGCGGGCGCCCCACAGGGCGCCCGTTTTTTTATGGTATTTGTCAGGCCACAAAAATATTTTTGGCGTGCAGGGTGCTTGGTGGCACCGGCACGGTGCTGGCCTGACCAATACAGGTGCCGATAAAAAAGCGAACACCGGCCCGCTTCAATGGTTGTATATAGCTTAGCTCATCGACATCAGTGGCATAAACCAAGGCTTTTTGTTTATGGGCATGGGCGCAGAAAACGGAAACCCTGTTTTTATTTTCCGGGCTGATCTCGTTGTCATGGTGCACCAGATCAAGCAATGAAAACCCGAACAGTTTGACGCCACAGGCCTGAAAAGAATCAAAGCGAACGGCGCAGGGGTTGGTGTGTGCCAAGGTGGCGCCACACAGGGCTTCCAGAGGTCTGAAAATTTCGATCAGCTTGCCCTGGGGGGCACCTTGGGGAATTTGGTCAACACAAACAAAGAAAAATTTTCGTAAAGGTTTGGGGGTTTTTGAAAGCTGGTTGAAATAGGCAGTTTGACCGGCCCGATCTCTCAGGGTTTTGTAATTGACGGTAACCGTAATAACGCATGGGCGGTTGTTTTTGATTATATTGCTGAATATGGCTTGTGAACGCCTCAGCATGAGCAAATCCAGATGGTGCAGCAGATCCAGAGAATCGTTGCCTATCAGGACATCGCGGCCATAAAGCTTTTCTCCCTCAGCATCGAGCCGCGGTATGCAGGAATTTGACGGGATAATCTCGTTATGGCTGTCCCAGATCGGACGATAAAAAAGGCTCAGCCGGTCCAGAATTTCTGTCTGCCAAAAGGGGGTGTCATCCGGGTGTGATGGCGTGGCCGCGCCGTTGCTCAAAGGGGCGTTCTTGATGGCAGATATTCTTTTGTCCAACTCTTCGATAGTTACCGGAGTATGCCGGGAGGTTACCAATAAATCGCCATAGTTTTCATCGCCAACAAAGAAGCGGGTGATTTCATCACTAAGCTGTTTACCCAGCGCCATGGCCTGTTTGCTGTCTATGTGTGCGAAAACTAGCAAAAACCCATCGTTGAGCCGAATAATCAGGTCATCAGGGGACAGGCGCTTCTCCAGAAAACTTTCACTGGTATCAAAGACTTTATCGCGCAAGCCCGGCCAGGACTTGCCCGTAACCCGCGCCACCAGATCTAGACTGATGAAATGAAAACTGTGCAGGTCAATCTGCCCAGTTTCCTAGGCCAGTGTTTTAATTTTCTCGAGTTTTGCAATATGCAATGCATTTCCCCAATAAAATTGGAGCGTGTCCACTTTAACAGTACGATAATAATGTTTGCATAATCGTTAAATTACAACGTGACGTTTTGTCTGGCATGGTTTTCGCGTTTTATTGGGAATTGCCCATGACCGCGCACCAAGGCCTAACTTTTTACTTTGACATAGCGTCCGGGTGCATCTTCGATGACTTTTAACTCACCTTCACCTGGTCTACGGGCCGGGATTTTTTTCCCGGATTTGGTTTTCAGCCATTTATGCCAGTCTGGCCACCAGGAACCGGGGTGTTCGGTGGCGCCCTCTATCCAGTCTTCCACGGTTTCAGGCAGATCCTCATTGGTCCAGTGTTGGTATTTTTTGGCAGCTGGCGGGTTGATCACGCCAGCAATATGGCCGGAACCGGACATCATAAAGCGCACCTTGCCTTTCGCAGCGCTGCCATACAGCTGCGCGCCGCGATAGACCGAACGATAGGGGGCAATGTGGTCATCGCGTGAGGATTGTACATAGATTGGAACATTGACCTTTCCGGGGTCCAGCCGAACCCCGCCCAGCACCATCTGGCCCTTGGCATACGCATTTTTACGATAAAAGGTATGCAGATATTCAAGGTGCAGGGCCTTGGGCATCCGTGTGGAATCCGCATTCCAGAACAACAGATCAAAAGCGCGTGGGCTTTTGCCCAGCATGTAATTGGATATGACGTTAGACCAGATTAGGTCATTGGAACGCAACATATTAAAGGTTTCGGCCATGGTGGCCCCGTCCAGCACGCCATCGGCCTCGTCCATGCGTTTTTCAACGGTGGCCAGTCCCGCTTCGTCGCAAAACACCTGCAAGTCACCAGCCTCTTCAAAGTCGGCCTGGGCCGCAAAAAACGTGGCCGAGGCAATGCGCGTATCCTTTTGATCTGCCATATAGGCCAGCGTCGCCGAGAGCAGTGTACCGCCTATGCAATACCCCACTGTGTTGACTTTCTTCTCGCCGGTTGCCTTTTCCACCGCGGTGAGTGCGGCAAAAATGCCATCGCGCATATAGTCTTCAAAGGTTTTGTCTTTGAGAGATTTGTCCGGATTGACCCAGGAAACCAGAAAGACCGTGTAGCCCTTGTCTACCAGCCAGCGGATCATGGATTGTTCGGGGCGCAGGTCCAGAATGTAATATTTGTTGATCCAGGGCGGAAAAATCAGCAGAGGACGTGTATAGGTCGTTTCGGTCGTGGGCGAGAACTGCAAGAGCTGCATGATCTCATTCTCATAGACCACTTTGCCTGGCGCGGTGGCAATATTGCGGCCTATCTCAAAGGCTTCAGTATCGGTCTGGCTGATTTTCAGGGTACCATGGCCGCGTTTCAGGTCATGAACAAAGTTCTCCATCCCTTTTCTCAGGTTTTCGCCCTGGCTTTCTATGGTTGTGCGCAAAACCTCAGGGTTGGTCATGGCAAAATTGGTGGGGGCGAAGGCATCGGTCATTTGCCGGGTAAAAAAGGAAACTTTTTTGCGGGTTTTGGGATCCACCCCTTCGGCATTGTCCACTAGGTCATTCAGCCAGTTGGCACTGAGCAGATAGGATTGCTTGATCAGATCAAAGGCCAGGTTTTTTGACCATTCTTCATCTTTCCAGCGCCGGTCACCGGGGGCCGGTTTGATGGCGTCTTCGTTGGTTTTGCCAGCAGCGCGGGCTATGGCATTTGCCCATAGCGCGCTGTAGCCCTGCCACAGGGATTGCTGTGCCTTGAGAATATGTTCCGGATTGCCGGCAATTTTGCCAAATACATTGGCAAAGTCCGGGGCCAGACCCAATGGATCAGGGTCCGGGGTTTCCGCCTTGGGTGTCATTTCCGGGATTACTTCGGCCAACAGGTCTTGCGAGCGGGTGCTGGCCTCTAACAGGGCCTTGGAAAATTTCTCAAAAGCAGCAAAACCCTGGTTCAACATATCCTGCTGATCCGCGTTGGTGTCCGTCTGGGTGTTGGTTTTGTGTGTTTTTTCTGTTTTTGATGCCATGGCACTGTCCTATCACGGTTTGGATGGTGACATAACGGGGCGCTCAAGTGTAGTAAGAAACGATATGTTATTTCGACTCTAGCAGTGAAACCCCCGCCATGAACGCTCGTGTCCTAATTTGTGCCTTTGCCGTGCTGATTTCATCCTGTCAAAGTGCAATTCCTTTTTATACCAAAAGTGCCGAAGAACCGGAATGGTTCAAGGCCAAGGCCGCCGAGGCCGATGCCAAAGGCTTTCCGGCAACCCGGGCAGTGCCGCCGCGGCCAAAAGACATCACGCCGGCGGCCCAGCGTGATGCTCAATTAAAGGCGCTGGAAAAAGCCGGGGAAGAGGTGCGCAACAATCCGCGTGCCGCCTTGGATAATCAGGAAACCGTAGACCCCGAAGCCTTTGTTAAAAAGGCACAAGAAGAAGCCAAGGCTCCGCCTCTGGTGGATGATGAAGAGCGGCCTCAATAGGTCGAGACAGGCATGAATAACCAGTTTCACCGTATCCGGCGTTTGCCGCCTTATGTTTTTGAAACCGTCAATGCTTTGAAGGCCAAATTGCGTGGCCAGGGCGTCGATATCATTGATTTTGGTTTTGGCAATCCGGATATGGAAACGCCGCCGCATATTATTGAAAAGCTGGTGGAGACGGCGCGCAAGCCCCGGACCAACCGCTATTCGGCATCCCGGGGCATCCCTGGACTGCGGGCCGCCCAGGCGCGCTATTACGAGCGCCGTTTCGGGGTCAAGCTGGACCCGGATACCCAGGTGATCGCCACGTTGGGATCCAAGGAAGGCTTTGCCAATCTGGCCCAGGCCATTTCGGCGCCGGGAGATGTGATCCTGTCGCCCAATCCATCTTACCCAATCCATCCATTTGGGTTTTTAATCGCCGGAGCCAGCATTCGCCATATCGAGGCCATGGACGCCGAGGAATATTTGCGGGCGGTAGACACCGCGGCACGTCACAGCGTGCCCAGCCCGCTGGCGGTGGTTACCTGTTTTCCATCCAATCCCACGGCACAGACCTGTGACCTGAAGTTTTATGAGGAAATCGTGGCGTTGGCCCGGCGCTATGACATGTTTGTGCTGTCCGATCTGGCCTATGCCGAAATTTATTTTGGCGATCCGCCACCTTCTGTGCTTCAGGTCGATGGAGCCATGGACATTTGTATCGAGATGACCTCGCTTTCCAAAACCTATGCCATGGCAGGTTGGCGCATGGGCTTTGCGGTGGGCGCGCCGCGCCTGGTGGCGGCGCTGACCCGGGTGAAATCCTATCTGGACTATGGCGCCTATACGCCGATCCAGGTGGCGGCCTGTGCTGCACTGGACGGCCCACAGGATTGTGTGGCCGAAATGCGCGAAACCTATCGCAAGCGGCGTGATGTGATGGTACAAAGCTTTGCCCGTGCGGGCTGGGAGATTCCACCACCAGATGCCTCTATGTTTGCCTGGGCGCCATTGCCGGCAAAATTTGCGGCTCTGGGCTCGCTGGAATTTTCTAAACGATTGATGCAAGAGGCCGGGGTGGCCGTAGCCCCCGGTGTTGGGTTTGGTGAATATGGCGAAGGCTATGTTCGCCTGGCTCTGGTGGAAAACGAACAACGCATTCGCCAGGCAGCCAGAAAGCTGAAAGTCTTTCTGGACGACAAAAATAACGCAGAACAATAAAAACAAAGGTGGGGAACCGATGAGCAAGACGAATAACGGACTGGACCGCAGCATGGTTTTTGCTGCGGCGAATGTGGCAGAAAAGGCGGCCATTGCCGCCTATGACTGGATTGGCCGGGGCGATAAGGAAGCGGCTGATCAGGCCGCGGTGGATGCCATGCGCACGGCGCTAAACGCCTTGGCCATGAAAGGGCGAATTGTCATTGGTGAGGGCGAGCGCGACGAAGCCCCCATGCTGTATATCGGTGAAGAAGTGGGCAATGGTAAGGGACCGGAAATCGATATTGCCCTTGACCCGCTGGAAGGCACCACCCCCACGGCTAATGGCATGACCAATTCGCTGGCCGTGCTGGCCATGGCGCCGCGCGGTGGTCTTCTTCACGCCCCGGACACCTATATGGAAAAGATTGCCGTGGGCCCGGGTATGAAAGCCGGCGTGGTGGATCTGGATAACCCGATCGAGGATAATCTGACCGCCCTGGCACGCGCCAAGGGCATGCCGGTTTGCGATCTGACCGTGTGCGTATTATTGCGTCCGCGTCATGAAGAGATGGTGGCACGCATTCGCAAAACCGGGGCGCGGGTTTCCTTTATTACGGATGGGGATGTGGCCGGTGTCATCAGCACCACCGACCCGCTGACCGGCATTGACCTTTATGTAGGTTCTGGTGGTGCCCCCGAAGGGGTGCTGGCCGCGGCGGCCCTGCGCTGTGTTGGTGGCCAGATGCAAGGGCGGTTGTTGTTTCGCAATGATGATGAACGGGCACGGGCCGAACGCACTGGCATCACTGATTTTGATCGCAAATATGATCTGCACGATCTGGCCAGCGGCGAAGATATTGTCTTTACCGCCACCGGGGTTACCTCTGGTGCTTTGGTCGATGGGGTGCATAAAAACGGTAATATTGCCCAGACTCACACCCTGTTGCTCAGCACCATGGAAGATGCCTGGCGGCGTATGCGTGGTCGCTTTACGGTATAATGGAAGCGGCGCCACATCGTCCGTTTCTGGGGGTTACGCAATCCCTTAGCGGCAAGGCATGGCAGGCGCGATCCCATGATGAGGCGTTGGCACGGCGCTTTAGCCAGCAATTGGGGGTACCAGAGGCGCTGGGGCAAATCTTGGCCTCGCGCAAGGTGCCGCTGGAGGATGGGGCGCAATTCCTTAACCCGAGGTTGCGGGATCATTTTCCCGACCCTTCAACGTTCAAGGATATGGACAAGGCCGCCGGGATTGTTCTGGATGCGCTGGCGGACCAAAAACGCATCAGTGTTTTTGCCGACTATGATGTGGATGGGGCCACCTCGTCGGCCATGTTGCGCCGCTGGTTTCGTGCCATGGGGGCCGAGGCGGGCCTCTATGTGCCGGACCGGATCAAAGAGGGCTATGGCCCGACCACTGGTGCTTTTGAAACTTTAAAGGCCGAGGGGGTGGATCTGGTCATTACTGTGGATTGCGGCGCCGTTTCCACAGGTCCGCTGACCGCCGCCCATGACATGGGACTGGGGGTGATTGTGCTGGATCACCACCTCATGCCAAGGGACATGCCCATGCCGCCAACGCTGGCGCTGGTCAATCCCAACCGGCCCGATGATACTTCGGGGCAGGGGGTGCTGGCCGCCGCCGGGGTAGTGTTTGTTCTTATGGCAGCCCTGAACCGCGAAGGGCGCAAGCGGGGCCTGTTCAAAGATCGTACCGAACCGGATCTGATTGCCATGGCGGATATTGCGGCCCTGGGCACCATCTGTGATGTGGCGAGCCTGACTGGCTTTAACCGGGCGCTGGTAGCGCAGGGGTTAAAAGTCATGTCGCGGACCGATCATGCCGGCATTCTGGCCCTGGCCGAAGTCGCCAATGCGGAACCACCCTTTGGCACCTACCATGCGGGCTTTGTGCTGGGGCCACGGATTAATGCTGGCGGTCGGGTGGGGCAGGCCGATCTGGGGGCGCGCCTGCTGGCCAGTGATGATCCGGCGGAATGCGCCGCCATTGCGGCGTCGCTGGACCGGTTTAATGCGGAACGCCGCGAGATTGAACAGGGTGTGCAGGAGGCTGCCATCGCTGCCATCGAGGCGCATCATCATGATGACCCGGTGATTGTGGTGGCGGGGAAGGGGTGGCATCCCGGCGTTATCGGCATTGTCTCCGGACGGTTGAAAGAACGTTATGGTGTGCCGGCCATTGTCATTGCACTGGATACCCACAGCGGCGAGGGCAAAGGCTCTGGTCGTTCGGTCAGTGGCATTAATCTGGGCGAAGCCATTGCCGCGGCGGTGAGGGCCGGCGTGATTGAAAAGGGCGGCGGCCATGCCATGGCGGGCGGCCTGTCTTTGCGCGCCGATCAGGTGGATGATTTTCGCACCTTTTTGATCAAAACTATTGGGGGTGAGGCGCGGCGGCTGACCACCACCCGTACTTTGAAGGTCGATGCGTTGATGAGTGCGCGCGGTGCGGACCGGACCTTTGTGGACGAGCTGCAAAGCGCCGCGCCCTTTGGCATGGGCAATCCCGAACCGATGTTTGCCTTTGGTAATTTGCGGGTGCGCTGGGCGCAGGCGCTAAAAGGCGGTCATGTGCGCTGTACGTTGGAGGATGCCAGCGGCGGTGGCAGTTTGAATGCCATTGCCTTTCGTGCAGAGGATAATGGTTTTGCAGACATATTGTTGGCACAGGATGGTGCGGTCATTCATGTGGCCGGCAAGCTGAAGGCCGATAACTATCGCGGACGGAACAGTGTGGACTTGCGCATTGAAGATGTCGCCATTGCCAACAGTGCCTAATCTGCGGCCGAGTGAAAAAAATCATCAAAAGCGTGCGCCCGGGTCTTGCGAAATCGGATGAGCGCCGATATAGCTCGCGCCTCAAACGTGTGGGCCCTTCGTCTATCGGTTAGGACGCCAGGTTTTCAACCTGGAAAGAGGGGTTCGATTCCCCTAGGGCCTACCACGTTTGATTTCCCCCTATCATTCATACCCTGCAGATCAGCCAGTGCGCCTGGCGGTTATGTCTGGTTGTGCATAAATCACCCCATACTAAACATGTATAGTTTTTCCTTAGAATCGCAAGGAATGATCAAAATGCTTAAGTATCATACTTAGAATGATTATAAGCTAATAAATAATTGGATTGCAGTACAAACAATGAATTTAATAATGCCAATCAAGATATAAAAAAATACAATATTTATGCAAATAAACTTTATAGAGTATCGGATTTACCGTTCATTAAGATATCTGATTGAACAATGCATTGTGAGATGTTCACCAGTACTTTGCTGGTGAAGCATATTCGGGGACACATTATGACACGAAACACCAGCCTGACTGGCAGAGAAGTCTATTTCAACGATGATGACATAATCGTTAGCAAGACGGATCTTAAGGGGCGTCTGACTTATTGTAATGACGTATTTCTGAGTATTGCCGGTTATACTGAAGAAGAATGCCTGGGGCAGCAGCACAGCATGATCCGCCATCCGGACATGCCGCGTTGTATTTTCAAGCTGTTATGGGACACGATCCAGAACGGCACGGAAATTTTCGCCTATGTGATCAATCGTTGCAAAAATGGCGATCATTACTGGGTTTATGCCCATGTCACGCCAAGTTTTGATACGACTGGAAAAATTATCGGGTTCCATTCCAATCGTCGCATTCCCAACAAACAGGTTCTGAAAGACACGATCATTCCACTCTATGAAAAGCTGAAAAGTGAAGAGGATCGGGCCGGTAATCGCAAGGAAGGTTTGTTGCGCTCATCGCAAATGATTGAATCCATGCTGGAAGAGCAGGGCATGGAATACGATGAATGGATTTTAACGCTGGGGAAGAACAGCACGCGTTTGGCCGCTTAATCTTTGCGACCGGGGACACAAGATAAAACGAGGCAGAAATGTTTGCTAATCAATCTAAAAAATCAATAACCAAGGCATTGGAAGTCTGTAAAGCCGTTGCCGATGGTGATTTTGAAAAGCGTATTTTGAATATTACCGAGAAGGGGGAGGTGGCTGAGTTAATGCATTCCATTAACCGGCTGATCGACCGCACCGATGCCTATATGCGCGAATCAAAAGCCTCCCTGCAATATCTGAGCAAGAATAAAACCTATCGCAGGATAGCCGAAAACGGCATGGTTGGCAGTTTTCTCGAAGCCTCGCAAACCATTAATAATGCAGTGGATTTTGTTGATCAGAAAAATGCCCAGTTTATGCAGATGGGGGATTCGTGCGAAAGTCAGATGAAACAGGTTGTGGATTCGATTTCTGCCTCCGTAGAAACCCTGAATTCTGCGACCAGTGCTTTAGGTATTGCTTCGGATACTGCCAATGACCAGTCAGTAACGGTGGCTGCCGGTGCCGAAGAGGCCTCGGTCAATATGAACGGCGTGGCGGGCGCCACCGAAGAGCTGACCAGTGCCATTAGCGAAATCAGCAGACAGGTAACACAATCTTCCGAGGTGACGGCCGACGCCGTGCAAAAGGCCAAGAAGATGGGGGAACAAATCAGTTTTCTGGCGGATGCCTCATCAAAAATCTCTCAAGTGGTACAATTGATCACCGACATTGCCGGGCAAACCAATTTGCTGGCGCTGAACGCCACCATCGAATCGGCTCGGGCCGGCGAGGCGGGCAAGGGATTTGCCGTGGTGGCCTCTGAAGTCAAAGCACTGGCGGCACAAACGGAAAAGGCAACGGAAGATATCATTTCGCAAATCACGGCCATTCAGGAGGCTACGGACATTGCGGTAAGCTCTAATCAGGAAATCAGCGATACCATTGCCCAGGTCAATGAAATTTCGACTTCCATTGCCTCGGCGGTTGAGCAACAGGGGTCCGCAACGCAGGAAATTTCCCGTAATGTTCAGGAAGCCGCCACGGGCACTACCGATGTAAGCTCCAGCATTACCCTGGTACAAAATTCCACCCACGAGACCCAGGAAGCGACCAAACAGGTATTGCAATCTTCCGAAGAATTGGCCGTACAGGGGGAGGCCTTGCGCGAAATGCAGGAAAGAATGTGCGAGTTTCTTAGCGGCATGAGAAGAGCGGGCTGAGGGCAAACGTTTCAGCCACTTTGAGACCTGTGGGTACTGAAAAGTGCTGGAAGGCTCTTAGTATAGCCGCTATACTACACTGCACAGTCACAGCTTTGCATCAGTTATTACATAAGGTTAGCGAGAAGTATTCGATAAAATCCTGATCCGTACACTTTGGCTCGCGATATAGGTTTATTATTTTAAAAAACTCTCCAAATGCACGAAAAACTGTGCTAGGCTGTTTAGATTGTTAGTGTAGTTGGGGCGGCATAGTGTCTGAAGAGGAAGAGGTAGAGGTCTCGGGCCATATTAAATGGTTTGATCCGGTCAAGGGGTATGGTTTTATTACGCCCGAAGAAGAAGGCGGGGATGTGATGTTGCATATCTCCACCTTGCGCCAGACTGGCCGCAATGCTGCGCTGGAAGGCGACAAGGTCGTGTGTACGGCCATACGCGGCGCCAAAGGATTGCAGGCCCTTGAAATTTTGGATTTTATTGATGATCACCCCCGCCCGGCTAGCCTGACGCCAGAAGAGCTGGATAGTTACAGCCCTGCCGTGGTCAAATGGTTCAACCGTTCCAAAGGCTATGGCTTTGTCAATATAGAGGGTGAGATCGGCGACGTCTTCATTCATGCCGAAGTGCTAAGGGAAGCGGGCATGGCCGCACTGGAACCTAATGATCATATTTATGTGCAATGGGAGGCTGGCCCCAAGGGCCGTGTGGTCACCCTGGTCCGTATGGCGGCACAGGATTAGGCCCTGCTGAGCCCCCTAGGACTTTGCGGCGTCTTTTTTGAACCCAAGCGCAATTACATAGGTTTCGGGGCTGCCCGATCGGCTGGATTTGGGTTTGACATGTTTCACATGGGTGAAATGTTTTTTCAGCATTTTTAACAAATCTCCCTCGGCGCCGCCTTGGAACACTTTGGCGACAAAGGCGCCACCGGGGCTGAGGACCTCGATGGCAAATTGGGCCGCCGCTTCGGCCAGGGCCACCACCCTTAAATGATCTGTGGCTTTATGGCCGGTGGTATTGGCCGCCATGTCCGACAAAACCAAGTCCGTTGCTCCGCCAAGAGCATTTAAAACGGCTTCGGGGGCGCCTTCATCCATAAAATCCATTTTCAGGAAAATGGCATCATCAATGGGTTCAACGTCCAAAAGGTCGATACCCGCCACGTGTCTGGCCCCGCGTTTAATGGCCACCTGGGTCCAGCCCCCGGGGGCAGCCCCCAGGTCAACAATGCGCGAGCCGGGCGTAATCAGGGAAAACTTTTCATCAAGCTCGATCAGTTTGTAGGCCGCCCGCGAACGCCAGCCTTCATCCTTGGCCCGTTGCACATAAGGGTCATTCAGTTGGCGTTGCAACCAGATTGTTGAGGAAAGTTTTCGCCCTCTGGCGGTTTTGACGCGCTTGCTCAGGCCGCGGCGACGTTCCCCCGTGCCAACATCCTTGTCTTTGGTGCCTTTCCAGCGGCGCTTTTCATCATCACTCATCTTTGTTTTGCGCGCTGGAAGAAAAGCGGCTCCCTTGTGCTTTGCGTCGTGCCCGGCGCTGGTCTGATCCCATCATGCCCAGCAACAGACCTTCACGCAGGCCCCGGTCGGCCACACGAATGCGCGGGGCCGGCCAGACGTCCTGTATGGCAGCCAGTATGGCGCAACCGGCCAATACCAGATCGGCCCGTTCCTTGCCAATGCATGGCTCTTGCGCGCGTTCATCCAGTGATTGCGCTAACAGGCGCGCGATGGCGTTATCGGTATCGCGGCGGCTAAGCCAGATGCCATCCACCTTGGAACGGATGTACCTTGGCAGATTAAGGTGCACTCCGCCCAGCGAGGTTACGGCCCCCGAGGTGCCGATAAAATGCACATTGCCTTTGGCGAACAGGGGTTCAAATTCATGGGCACCATCATAGGCGGTAATCAGATCACGGGCATAGCTGCGCATATTGGCAAACCAGGCGCCCCGTTCGTCTTCTTCGGGAAAACGTTCGGCCATATTGACCACACCCATAGGCAGCGAAATGCTGGCTTTGATCTGGTGTTTTTCCTTGCCCCCATTCATTTCGGGGCGGCAATCTATCCAGCTTAATTCGGTCGAACCACCACCAATATCCACCACCAGCGCGGCATCACATTGGGTATCCAGTAAATCTACACACCCCCGAACTGCCAGGCGGGCTTCCTGTTCCGAAGTAATGGTTTGCAGGCGCAAGCCGGTTTCCTGTTGCACGCGTTCCAGAAAGGCCGCGCCATTATCGGCGGTGCGACAGGCCTGGGTGGCAACATTGCGGATCCGGCGCACCCGGTGCCGTTTCAGCTTGGCTGCACAGACTTTCAGGGCGTCCAGTGCCCGGTCCATGGCGGCCTCGCTCAGAACTCCAGACAGGCTCAGGCCTTCGCCCAAACGCACGATCTGCGAATAGCTGTCGATCACCCTGAAGCCGTTTTTCACCGGCGTAGCCACCAACAGGCGGCAATTGTTTGTGCCTAGGTCCAGCGCGCCATAAAGCGGGCCATGCTTGGACCGTGTCTTTGCAGACGCAGGTTGACGTCGTTTTTTATTGCGTCTTCCCTTGCGCGCAGAAGACGGCATTTTGCCGTCCGCCATAATTTCTTTCCCTCGAGCACATATAATATTGCTCTTGTGTGCCCCAATATGCATTTAAGGTAATGGCCTTGGCCTACCTGTTCGACGCTTATTATAACGCTCTGAGAGGCAAAGCCAAACCGTATAGACTGTAACCAGACTTTGCCTGTGCGCATTTGCACATCTACAGGTTATAAAAAGGAGCTATAGTGAGCGCAAAAGCCTTGGAAAAACGCAGAAGGAGACGCCAAATGGACCCCGCGAATATCTATGCGGACCCGCGAACGGAGAATGTTCGCGATGATTTCACCATTGATCAGGGCTGGAATAACTATACCCCCGAACAGCATGGCACCTGGGATATACTCTATAAACGGCAGATGGAATGCCTGCCGGGGCGGGCCTGTGATGCCTTTATGGATGGCATTGCGGCTCTGGATCTGGGTCGAGGTGGTATCCCGGATTTTAATCATATCAACAAGGAACTGAACGCCTTAACCGGGTGGAGTGTGGTGGCCGTACCCTGTCTGGTGCCCGATGATGTGTTTTTCGAGCATTTGGCGAATCGGCGCTTTCCCGCCGGGAATTTTATTCGCGAGCGTAACCAGCTGGATTATATTCAGGAACCGGACGTTTTTCATGATGTCTTTGGTCATGTGCCCATGCTTACCGACCCGGTATTTGCTGACTATATGGAGGCCTATGGCAAAGGTGGCCTGCGGGCACGCGGGTTTGACCGGCTAAAAGCGCTGGCCTCGCTTTACTGGTATACAGTGGAGTTCGGTCTGATCAACACGCCCAAAGGCATGCGCATTTACGGGGCGGGGATTGTCTCGTCACATGACGAATCGGTGTTTTCGCTCGAGGCGCGTTCGCCCAACCGCATCCATTTTGATCTGGAACGGGTGATGCGCACCGATTACCGCATTGATGATTTCCAACAGACCTATTTCGTCAATGCCAGTTTCGATGAACTGTTCCGCGCCACGGTGGAAACCGATTTTGCCCCGCTGTACGAGCGCCTGAACCCGTGTTTTGATTATACCGCCACGGCGGCCATCGAATCGGATCGGGTTTACACTCGGGGCACCCAGGAATATGGCCGGGCAGGGGGGCGCAAACGCGGCATAAAGCCGGTTTAGGCCCTCTGAAACGGATAAAAGTCTGATCCCAGACTGAGTATCGCCGTTAGCGCGTCCAGGGCCTCGCGTCCTTCAACCAACAGGTTGGGATCGGCCAGATCAGCTGGAGCCAATTGCTCTCGGTAATGGCGCTTTACCCAGTCGGTCAGTTTTGCATAAAGCGCATCGCTGAGCAGCATATCCGGGTTGGCGGCGGCGCGTTCCGCATCGCTGAGCACCACCCGCAGACGCAGACAGGCTGGCCCCCCCCCGTTGCGCATGGATTGGCGCACATCAACAAACTCAACCCGGCCTATGGGACCATTACCCGCGACCAGCTTGTCGCAATAGCGCGCCACCGACGCGGTTTCGCGGCATTCCGCCGGCGCAATCAGTACCAGACGTTCTTCGCCGGGGATTTCCACCAGCATGGAATTAAAGAGATAAGAGGTGATGGCATCGCGCAATGGCACCTCGTCCTGGTTGACCTGCACGAATTGCGGCTCGAACAAGCCATCAGCGGCACGGCTGATCGCCTCCAGCGTCTGGGCGGTGTCGGCAAAGGCATATTCATGAAAAAACAAACAGGTTTTGGCACCGACGCACACCACATCATTATGAAAGGCCCCGGCCTCGATGGTGCTTTGCGCCTGGGCGGCAAAGACCACGCGGTCCATGTTCAGACCATGGCGGCGCACCAGCGCCTGATTGGCCTGCAAGGTCTGGCGGGCTGGGAATTTCAGCCCCGGTGCAAAACCTGCCAAACGGCCATGGACAAAAATCTCCACCCCCGGGGACCCATGTTCGGCACACAGGCGCACATGATTGGCGGCCCCTTCATCCCCAAAGGATTCCTGCGTGGGCAGGGGGGCGTGAATACAAAAATGCCCTTTATCTGGAAAGGCAGCCTGCAAGGAACGGGCAGTTTGCGGCCCCTCGATCGAGCGATGCAACATGGTCACCAGATTAGCGGCGCTGGCATGCAGGCGTCCATCGCGGGTGTCGCTGGATGGGCTGATGGTGGCGGCATTGGCGGCCCACATAAAGGCGGACGAGGACACTGCCCGTAATAAAGAGGGCGCGTGTTTGGCCGCCTTTTCGATGATTTGTGCGTCACTGCCGGTAAAGCCTGCCTCGTGTAATAGTGGTAAAAACGGGCGCTCATGGGGCGGTAAAACCCCCTGTATCAGGCCCGCCTCATGCAGGCGTTTCATTTTGGCCAGACCCTGTAATGCGCCTTCGCGGGGGCGTGAAATCTGGCCAACATTATGGGCACTGGCCAGATTGCCTGCCGACAGGCCCCCATAATTGTGGGTCAGCCCCACCAGGCCGTCATAATTGGCCTCTTGAGCGGTCATGATCAGCCCAGCCCCGGTGCGGCCATGGCCACGGGGGTGTCGGCGATCTGGCTGGCCATGGGCCAGGCGCAATAATCGGCCGCATACCAGGCTCCAGGACGGAAGTTTCCGCTCAATCCCGGCCCGCCAAAAGGCATGGTGCTGGCCGCGCCGGTGGTTGGGCGATTAAAGTTCACAATGCCAGCGCGAATATCGCGCACAAAAATGTCCCACAGGGCACGATCATCGCTGATCAAACCGGCGGAAAGGCCGTATTTGGTATCATTGGCCCGGGTGATGGCCTCTTCAAAACTGTCTACGCGATAAATTTGCAAAAGCGGGCCAAACACCTCCTCATCCTCGGCGGCGCTGTTACCCATATCCAGCAAGGACGGGCTGACCGCATTGGGCGACCAGTCCAGTTTTTGGGCTTCGCGGATGGCGGTGGCGCCGTTGCGCAAATGGGCGGCCTGTGCCGACAGCACCATATTGGCCGCCCCCTCAGAGATCAGTGGTCCGGCAAAGGGTTCCGGAACCCCATCCCAGGGGCCAAAACGCATGGCGTCAATGCCGGCGGCGATGGCATCAATGATGGCATCACCTTTTGCCCCTTTGGGCGCAAATAAACGCCGGGCACAACTGCACCGCTGGCCGGTGGTGGCATAAGCCGAATGGATCGCCAGATTGGCCGCGGCCTGAACGTCATTGGTATCCCAGATGATCAGGGGGTTATTACCCCCCATTTCCAGCGCCAGAATAATTTCCGGATGTCCGGCAAATTTGCGATGAATAAACGTACCCGTGGCCGCCGAGCCGGTAAAGAGAACACCGTTCAGGTCTGGGTTGTCCAACAAAGCGGCCCCGGTATCCCGCGCCCCCTGAACCACATTCAGAACCCCGGCGGGCAGGCCGGCTTTATCCCATAAATCCACCATAAACGCGCCTACGGCGGGGGTTAGTTCGCTGGGTTTGAACACTACACAATCCCCGGCCAGCAGTGCCGGCACGATATGGCCATTGGGCAAATGGCCTGGAAAATTATACGGCCCCAACACCGCCATAACCCCATGGGGGCAATGGCGTAATTGCACCTGACCAAAGGCGGCATCATTGGTGCTTTCACCTGTGCGGGCATGATAGGAATCGATGGAAATGCCGACCTTGCCGATCATAGCCCCCACTTCGCCGCGGGTTTCCCACAACACTTTGCCAGTTTCTTTGGCTATTAGCGTGGCCATTTCTTCTTTGTGGGTTTCCAGCAAGGCTTTGTATCGCAATGCAATCTCGGCCCGTTCCGATGGGCTTTGGCGGGACCAAGACGTAAAGGCCGTTCGTGCCGCGCCATAGGCGGCGTTTACCTGATCTGCGCTGGCGCTGGAGCCTTGCCACAAGGTTGTCCCGTCGGAAGGGTTTAACGAGGTAAGAGGCGCGCCGTCGCCGGCCACCCATTGACCGTTTATATAATTTCCTGTCTGCCAACTCATGTGTGATCCACGACCCGAACGGTGTCGCCCTCCTTGACCCGTAAGGCCTCTAAAATCCTGGCTTCGGCAATCAGGGTATCGCCATCCATTTCCACTTCGGCACCACATGCGCGAAAGCCATCAATGCGATCATTGGAAAGGCGGCGGCGCTGGCTGCCCTTGGCCCCGGCCTTGATTATCATCAGGTGGCTTTGGCGAAGGGTGCGCAGGCTGTCCCGCGGCGCAGAAACCAAGGGGCCACCATCAAAAATATCGATGATGCGGTCAAAGGTAAAACCTTCGCGTTCCAGCAACAACTTGGCCCCGCCACCTTCGACATGTGCCTTGCCGATCACCTCGCGGGCTTCATCGGTCAACAGATCCACATAAATCGGATATTTGGGCATCAGGTCCAGAATAAACTGTTTGTCCGTGGTGCCAGAAAGAAAATCAGCCGTGTTAAAGTCCATATGGAAAAACTTGCTGGTCAGGTTTTCCCAGAAAGGTGAATAGCCCTGTTCGTCTACAACCCCGCGCAATTCGGCAATAATGGTACGACTGAACCGTTCGGGCTGGGCCGCAATCAGTAAATAGCGCGCCTGGGCGATCAGGCCGCCCGTGCCACCACCGCGGGCATCGGGATGCACAAACAGGGTCCCCACTTCGGTGCTGCCATTATATTCGTTGACCAGGATCATCACGTCCATGTCAAAACGGCGCTCGGCGGCGGCGGAAACCTGGGCTATGCTGAACATGCGAAAATTGAAAAACGGTTTGCTTACCCCTACGCCAACCTTGACCGCCGATGTCCCCACCACCTGGCCGGTATCCATATCTTCCAGCACCAGCAGATAACCCTCTTCACCAGGCGTTTTGACGTCGGCGATAAAGCTTTGCAAAGACTGATCCACACGGCCTTTCAGCAATGCCGGATCTTCCGGCAGGCTGGTAAAGCCGGGGCCGGACAGTTCTGCCAGGGTCTGGAAGGCATCGAAATCTTTCTCTTCGATCGGGCGGGCAAGATACATGGGCGAATCCAGTTTAGAGTTATGAAGTAAGGGTTTTAAGCGATTTGGCATCAAATTCGCCAGAGGCAAATTTAAGCAATAACACCGTACTAAGACGGGCGCGCTCCACCAGGCTGGAAAGGATGGCAAATTCCTGGGCCGAATGAATATTGCCGCCGCGTACCCCCAGGGTATCCACATTGGGGCAACCGGCAGCCCATAAATTATTGCCTTCACAAACTCCACCGGTATCGCGCCAGCGTATTTCAAGGCCAAGGGCCGCACCGGCCGCGCGGGTCATTTCGAAAAGGCGGGCATTGGGCGGGGCCATAGGCTTTGGCGGGCGGGTAAAACCACCAGTCAGTTCCGCCGTGATACCGTCCAGCGCATCAATATCTTTGGTGATGCGTTCAAATTCGCCCATCACCCATTGGGCATCTTCGGGCAGGCCAAGGCGCACATTAAAACGGATAATGGCCAGATCGGGTACAATATTACTGGGGCCGCCGCCTTCAATCTTGGCCGGGTTAATGGTCAGGGCTTCGCGCTGTCCAGTAAGGCCGGCAAGGGCCTGTACCGCGCTGGCGGCCGCCACCAGAGCATTGCGGCCCAGATGGTGCTCGCGTCCTGCATGGGCGGCCTTGCCCCGAATGATCAGTGCAAAATTGCCAGAGCCCTTGCGCGCGCCAGAGAGCGAACCATCGGCCAGTGCCGGCTCGTATGTCATGCCCAGATCGGCCATGGCCCCATATTTAGCCAATACAGGCGCCGAGGCTGGTGAGCCGATTTCCTCATCAGGGCTGATCAGCACCGTATAGCCAAGATTATCTTTGTGGGGGCTTTGTTCCAGCGCTCTTAGCGCCTCCAGCATAACCAGCAAACCGCCTTTCATATCGGCGGTACCGGGGCCGTTTATGGT
This sequence comes from Robiginitomaculum sp., assembly GCA_015485335.1. Lineage (GTDB taxonomy): Bacteria > Pseudomonadota > Alphaproteobacteria > Caulobacterales > Maricaulaceae > Robiginitomaculum_B. The sequence continues at coordinate 2,225 of WFTT01000094.1, read as the reverse complement.
ATCGTCGTCCAGCATTTGCCAGTGTTGAAAGGCATGTGCCTCGCCAAAAACGGTGTCGTAATGCCCGGTCAACACCACTTGAATGGGGGCGTCCGGGCGTTGTCGTAACAGCAAAGCCGGGGCGAATTCGCGTGTGCTTTGCTGGCCGTCCGAAGTTACCTCACTCACAGGAGAAAGGGCAGTTTCCTGTAAATCCCCCCCAAGGTCTGAGAAGGCCTTGACCAACAGGGCGCGTTGTTGATCCAGTCCGGCACGATTATGGCTGCCGGAATTGACTTCGGACCACGCCTTTACACGCGCCATCATAGACGCCTCGCGCATGGCGATGGCGTCAATGATGGCCTGTTCATCCGGGGTGAGGCTGGGCACGTTCATGGGCTAGATGGCGCTTAAGGCCTGTTCCAGATCCACCAGCAGATCATCAGGGTTTTCAATGCCTACTGAAAATCGCACCAGACCCGAGGTGTATCCCTGGGCCTCGCGGGTGGCTAATGGCACGCCGGAATGGGTGGTCGAGCCAGGATGGCACATCAGGCTTTCGGTGCCGCCAAGGCTAACGGCCAGCTTGATCATCTGCAAGGCGTTGAGCATTTTAAAGGCGGCCTCCTGGCCTCCTTTCAGATCAAACGAAAAGGTGGAACCGGGGGATTGCCCCATGCGGGCAAAGCGTTCTTTCTTGACCGGATCATCGTCCAGATGGCCCAGATAGCGCACTTTTTCCACCTTGGGGTGATCACGCAAAAAGTCTGCACAAATTTTGGCATTATCGGCAGCGGCATTCATGCGCAATTTCACCGTTTCCAGCGAACGCATCAATAACCAACAGGTGTGTGGGTCGGGCACCGCCCCAAACACGGTGCGCACCGAACGTACCCGGGCAATAACTTCTGACGAGCCAATGGCCGCCCCGGCGATCAGGTCCGAATGGCCACCAATATATTTGGTCAGCGAGTAGAGCAGCAAATCCACGCCATTAGTGGTGATCGGCGTTTGGCCAATGGGGCCCAGCAGGGTGTTATCCACCATGACCACCGGGCGGCTACCCTGTTTTTCACCGACTTCATTGGCCAGGGTGACGCACAAGTCCAGATCCACCAGCGCAATGGTCGGGTTGGCCGGGGTCTCGGTATAAACACAGACCACTTCGCCCAATTCTGTGGCCTTTTCAAAGGCGGCACGGACTTCATCATCATCGGCATCGGCCATGAAAGAGACGCTTTTAATGCCAAAACGCGGTAAAAAGTCCTGCAGGAACATTTCGGTCGGCCCGTAAAGCGGGCTGGAATAGACAAAAACCTTGCCCGGGGCCGCATAGGCCATCAGGGCAGTCGTGATCGCACCCATGCCACTGGCAAAGGCCAGTGCATCTTCGGCACCATCATAAAGGGTCAGGCGGTCTTCCAGAACTTCCAGGTTGGGATTGTTGATGCGTGTATAAGCCAGGCCCGGATCTTCGATATCGCCGGGTTCGGCCTTGCCGCGCGCCAGACGGAAATAGGCCGCCCCATGTTCGGCCGATTGAAAGGCAAAGGTCGAGGTTTGAAAAATCGGTGGCTTGATAGCCCCCTCTGAAAGGTGCGGATCATAACCATAGCTCATGGCCAGTGATTCTGGCTGTAGCGCGTGATTGCCGATTTTGCGTTTGCGATAGGGCTTGTCTTGCTTGCTCATGGCGGTTCTCCGAATGTTGTTATGCTTTCGATCGCTATGGCAAACCATGGGATCTGTCTGGCAATTTGCACCTGTTTTGCGCATTTGGAAAGCGCGATTTCTCAAACAGGACAATGAGGAAAAATAAACCGGTGAAATAAAAAACGGCCCGACATTTGTCGGGCCGTTTTCTGTGTTCTGCGTACGTCTAAGACTTAGCGTACCTGGATAAACACCGCAGAGCGACGATTAAGCGGCTCACGAGCGCCATCAGGCGTTTGCACAGCCGGGTCACTTTCACCCTTGTAATCGATGGTGATCAGACCAGCATTAACACCGCGGCTGACCAGTTCGTCGCGGACAACTTCTGCCCGGCGTTTGGAAAGGCCGATGTTATAGCGTTTGGAGCCTGATTTGTCGGTGTAACCGGTAACCGTTGCCAACGTAATCGTGCACTTTTGCGCCTTGTTGGCCGCTGAAGCAATCAGGTCGTGGGCTGCTGCCGTCAGATCTGATTTATCCCACTCGAAATACACCGTGAAGGCCACATTTTCACACACAGGCGCCGGTGGAGG
>WFTT01000093.1 GCA_015485335.1 Robiginitomaculum sp. | reverse complement strand
CAGCATCATCTGCGTGCCAGGGATCAGGCGATGCACATCATAACCGGTGCCGGTCACGCAAAGACTGGTTTTGGTTTTTGGCTGCATGATACGCTCTGCCCGTTCCAGATCCCCGGGATTGGTGATTTTGAAATTATCCACCTCGCCGGGGATAATTTTACATTTTATGCCGGCGGCGCGGGCCACGGCCAGATCATCGGGCAAATCCTCATCATCTGCTAAGGCCTTGTAGGCCTTATTAAGCGCCTCAAAAGGGAAGACTTGTGGGGTTTGCACACTGACCAGTCCGGCCCGGCCCACGTCTTCACCGGCTTGCGCCGTGTCATCTATTCTTTTAAGGGCGTCCGACAAGGTCCTGCCGGGGGCGGCCCCGGTGTTCTGGTCGGCGGCATCGATCAAAGTGGTAATCAGGGTCTGGCTGATCAGCGGGCGGGCCGCATCGTGGATCAGGACCAGATCTGGCGGCGTATCGGCCAGTGCCATCAGGCCGGCATGCACCGAAGCGGTGCGGCTGGCCCCGCCAAAGACGGTGCGCACCGCCAGGCCTTCACTGATCGAGGCAAAGAGCGGGGCTGCCTCTTCGGCTATCACCGCAACAACCGTATTAATGCGGGTATGGTTTAAAAAGGCCATCAGGGTGCGTGTGAATACAGGTGTGCCGCCAAGCAATTGATATTGCTTGGGTACTTCGCCGCCATGACGGGTGCCACGCCCGGCGCCAACCACAATCACTGCACAATTCATCCGTGCACTCCCTTTACAAGGCCAACATTTATCGCAATCAGTGCTTAAAGTTTAGGCACTGCATGTAAAATACCCTGATGACCCTTATTGTAGACAATCTGGTTCTTGGCAATCGCGTAATACTGGCCCCCATGTCTGGTATTACCGATTTACCCTTTCGCACCCAGGTCAAAAGACTGGGCGCTGGGCTGGTTGTCAATGAAATGACCGCCAGTCGGGAACTGGTGCGTGGACGCAGGGATATGGTGCGCAAAATTGCCGCCAATGGGCAATCCGGGCCGCTGGCCATTCAGATTGCCGGACGGGAGGCCCATTGGATGGCCGAGGCGGCCAAGCTGGCCGAAGATGCCGGGGCCAAACTGATTGATATCAATATGGGCTGTCCTTCGCGTCAGGTCACCCGGGGGGCGACCGGCTCGGCGCTGATGCGTGATCTGGATCATGCTTTGGGTCTGATCGAAGCCACCATCAAGGCAGTGAAACTGCCGGTCAGTGTTAAAATGCGTCTGGGCTGGGATGAACACAGCCTCAATGCGCCCGAACTGGCCCGGCGCGCCCAAAATGCCGGGGCCGCAATGTTGACCGTGCATGGCCGTACCCGATGCCAGTTTTACAAGGGCAGGGCGGATTGGAAAGCCGTGGCAAAGGTGGTGCAGGCGGTGGATATCCCGGTGATCGTTAATGGCGATATCTGCAATGCTGGCGATGCCAGAACCGCCCTTGAACATTCCGGTGCCGCTGGGGTGATGATCGGCAGGGGGGCCTGTGGCCGTCCGTGGCTGCCGGGCATGGTAGCGGCAGCCCTGCAAGGCAAGACGTCAATGGGAAACCCCGGGCTGGAAACCCATTTCACCCTGCTGGCAGAACAGTTCGAGGGCACTCTGACGCTTTATGGCAAGGCGCTGGGGGTGCGCATGTTCCGCAAACACCTATCGGCCAGCATTGATGCGGCGCCCCTGCAATGGGAGGCATCCGAACGGCGGGCCTTGCGCGCCCGTGCTTGTCGGTTGTCAGAACCAGAGGCGATAAAAGATTTAATCAACGCATTGGGCCAGGACTGCCCGTCACTATTGGCCGCATGAACACCCGAAAAAACATATTGCTGGCCCATAATGAGCGTATTGCCAGGCAAACCTTGGCCCGCGATCTCACGCAAAAAGGCTATGATGTGCGCGCCACCGAGAGCTTTGACACGCTGTGGCGTTGGATACGCGCCGGCAAGGGCGATATTGTCCTGATTGATGTGGATATTACTGATCCGGCCCGCAACGGATTTGAATTGCTAAAACAAATTCGTGAAGCCTACCCCCATTTGCCCGCTTTGGTGCTGAGCGCGGAAAATACGGTGCTGACCTCCTTATTGGCGGCGCGTTTTGGTGCATTTGACTATTTCCCAAAGCCATTCAGTTTTGAGCAATTAAGTGCCTCCATTGCTACGGCACTGCAAACCCCTGAACCGCCCCAAAAGAAAACCAGATCACGCACGGATTTACCCCTGGTGGGCAGTTCAGATCCCATGCAGGCGGTTTACCGCCTGATTGCACAGGCAACCCAATCTACATTGCCGATCCTGATTACCGGGGAAACCGGCACCGGCAAAAGCCTGGTGGCAAAAATGCTGCATGAATATGGACTGCATGCTCATGCCAACTACGAAGTCTTGCATTTCCCCCTTGCCGATGATGCCTTTGAGGAAACCCTGGCCAAGGCATGTGCCAACGCCATCGATGGCACGCTGGTACTGGATGAGATCAGCACCCTGTCGGATGTCCAGCAAGCCCGTTTAATCAGCATTCTTAGCCGCCTGGATGATCAGGAGCCTTCCCCGCGCCTGATTGCCACCACCCGATTGCCGGTATCTGATGATGGTAATATCGCCGGGATCGGCCGTGAACTGTTATTCCGGCTGAACACCCTGCACATTCATTTGCCAGCCTTGCGGGATCGCCAAAATGATATCGCGGAACTGGCACAATCCTTTGTGGCACAGTTCAGTCAGGGGCGAAAAAAACTGGGTAAAGAGGCCGAACGCAGCCTATGTGGGCGACCATGGCCCGGCAATGTGCGCGAATTGCGTAATGTCCTGCAACGCGCCACTCTGATGGCCCGCCACGACACGATTGCGCCGGAAGATGTCATCGCCCCAACTGCACCGGACGAAGCGACCGGGGATAAAGAGCTGGATGATACCATCGCCCGGGCCTTGGCGGTATATCTGAATGGTTTTGACCCACAGGATCTGCCCGAAGACCTTTATGTCCACGCACTGGCAGCCCTGGAAAAGCCATTGCTAAAAAGTGTAATGGCCATGGCCGGTGGAAATCAGCTCAAAGCAGCCAAATTACTGGGCATTAATCGCAATACCCTGCACAAAAAACTGGTACGCTATAACATCACCCCATAACACACATCCATGCAAGAACTGTTGAACTTTGGCAACAGGTGTGGCAATTGTGTCGCTAATGCTAGTGTTATGGAGCAGTTTTCCGCATGGAAAAGGCTGGTAAAGCGCCATTAAGTGTAGATGCCCGGTACGCCCGTCCGGTAAACTTGCTCAGTTCTGCGCTCTTTGGTGCGTTTTATGCCATTGCCATTGTGATAACCGCGCTGGGGGCGTTCTTCGCCTTGTCCGGGGCAGGGCGCTTTGGCCCCGGCAGCAGCTTTCTGATCGCGGTGCTCGTTGGCAATCTACTACTGATACTAGGACTGGCCGGCTATGTGATTTTGCGTCTGGGACGCCTTTGGGTGATGCGCAGCCACGATGAATCAGCGCCCAAACTGCACTTGCGCTTTGCCGGTATGTTCAGTGTGGCAGCCGTTTTTCCGGCCATCATTGTGGCGATATTTTTTGCCGTGGTTTACACCCGGGGGATCGAGTACTGGTTTTCAGACCGGGTGGCGACCCTGACCAATAATATTGTCTCGGTAGCCCGGGCCACTTTGCAGGCCCAAGCCGATGAAGTGTATAGCGAAATCCCCCCCATGGCGAATGACCTCAGCCAGCCTGAAGCCGTTAAAAACTTCATCGACGGGCCGATTATCTTCACCGATTATTTGCGTTTTCAGGCCGAACGGCGGTTTTTCCAGGCTGCCTATATATTGCATGGCAATGGCACGGTTCTGCGACGGGTAGAGGCCAAGGATGCGCCGCCATTTCTGGTGCCATCAGCCGAGGCCTTTGCGGCGGCGGGCTCTGGCCGGGTTAATCTGCAATTCGACAGTGATCAAAACCTTATTCGGGGGCTGATCAAGCTCGCCGGTTATGACGATGCCTATCTGTACGTGGTTCGCTTTGCCACCGGGCGCAGTCTCAGCACCCTTGCCGAGGCCAGCCAGGCGTTGGATGCCTTTCAGGAGGCAGAAAACCGCCGAGGTAGACTGGCTGGCTCATTTGCCCTGATTTATCTGGAAACAGCCTTATTGGTGCTGATTGGGGCCATCTGGGTTGGTTTGGCCGCCGCAACGCGGATTGTGCTGCCCATTGGCAAGCTGGCCCAAGCGGCACAGCGGGTACGTGATGGCGATTTGATGGCCCGTGTCGGAGTCGGTAATGAAAATGATGAAGTGGCAGAATTATCACGTGATTTCAATGAAATGACGTCACAACTTCAATCACAAAGACAAGAGCTGATCACCGCCCACCAAGAATCGGAAAGCCGGCGTTTGTTTATCGAAACCGTGCTTTCGGGGGTGAGCGCCGGGGTGCTGGATCTGGATGCCCAGAGTCGCATTGGTTTTGCCAACCCATCTGCACTTAGCCTGTTGGGCTGTAAAGAAGATGATCTGAAGGGCAAAAAACTGCAAAAATGCATTCCCGAATTCACCCATTTGCTGAGCAAGGCCAAAAAATCACCGGATCGCCGGGCCGAAGGGCAGGTGGAACTGAGCGGTAACGACGGGGCCATCCATTTAAACACCAAAGTTGCCCCCAGCGGGCGCGGCAAGCGCCATGGTTATGTCATTACCTTTGATGATATGAGCCGCGCCATCGCCGCCCAGCGCAGTGCTGCCTGGCGCGAAGTAGCCCGGCGTATTGCTCACGAGATCAAAAACCCCCTGACACCTATCCAGTTATCGGCAGAACGCCTGCGCCGCAAATACCGTACTGAGCTGAAAACCGATGGTGATGTCTTTGACAAGTGTGTCAAAACCATAGTGCGACAGGTTTCAGACATTGGCCGCATGGTTGACGAGTTTTCTTCCTTTGCCCGTATGCCGGTACCCAAAAGTGCGGTTATCGATCTGGCCCAGCTTGTTCGCGATGCGGTTTTTGCCCAACATGTGGCCTTCCCGGATATCCGCTTTACTACGGAGATACCGGAGGGTGAAATTCTGGGCTGGGGGGACGAACGCCTGGCCTCACAGGCCGTTGGCAACATTCTTAAAAATGCTGCCGAAGCCATTTTGGGGACTGGCAAGACCGGTGAAATCAACGTCACCATTACCCAGAGCGACCACGGGCAGGTGGTCAAGGTGATTGATAACGGACCGGGATGGCCGTCGCGCGGACGCGAACGCCTGTTGGAGCCCTATATGACCACCCGGGCCAAGGGGACCGGTCTTGGCCTGGCGATTGTGAACCGGATCATGGAGGACCATGACGGGGATTTACGCCTGCTGGACCGCGAAGACGGCTTAAATGGCGCAGTTGTTGCATTGCGCTTCCCCCTGCCACCGGATGAGAAAACCAAAACCGCAAATGCAAAGAAAACAGAGAAAAGAGAAGCCTGATGTCAGCTGATATATTGGTCGTAGATGATGAAGAAGATATCCGCGAGCTGATCGGCGGTATTTTAGAGGATGATGGCTATGAGGCCCGCACCGCCGATGGGGCCAGTTCTGCCTTGATGGCGATATCGGATCGCAAGCCCGCTTTGGTTATTCTGGATGTCTGGTTACAAGGCAGCGAGCGCGACGGAATTGGGGTTCTGGAAGAGGTCAAGGCCCTGGACCCGGATCTGCCGGTTATTCTCATCTCGGGGCATGGCACGATCGAAACCGCCGTTTCGGCGATTCGCAAAGGGGCCTATGATTTTATCGAAAAGCCTTTTAACAGCGAGCGTCTGTTACTGGTGGTGCGCCGGGCTTTGGAAACGGTACAATTACGCCGGGAAAATCTGGACCTGAAGGCCAATGCCGCCAATGTTTCCGAACTGATTGGCGTATCCCAAAGCATTAATGCGGTTCGACAGGTGATATCCCGGGTGGCCCGGGCCAACAGCCGGGTTCTGGTCATCGGCCCCATGGGGGCGGGCAAGCAATTGGTGGCACGCAATATCCACGAACAGTCAGAACGTCGAAACGGTCGTTTCGTGGCCATTAATGCGGCCGCCATGACACCGGATTCGGTCGAACTTGAGCTTTTTGGATCGGAAGACTCATCGGGCAAGGTAACCAAGGCGGGGTTATTTGAACAGGCCCATATGGGGACCTTGTATATTGACGAAGTTGGCGATATGCCTCTGGAAACCCAGGGGAAATTACTGCACCTGCTGGTTGCCCAAAGCTTTCGCCGTCTGGGTGGTTCGGCCGATGTGAAAGTTGATGTGCGGGTGATCAGCTCCACCTCAAAGAATCTTGGTTCCCTGATCGAGCGAGGCCTGTTTCGCGAGGCCCTGTACCATCGCTTGAATGTGGTGCCAGTGCACGTACCTGCCTTGAGCGAACGGCGCGAGGATATTCCGGCGCTGGTAAACTATTTTGTTTCCCACCTTTCCGCCGCCGCCGGCCAGCCACCGCGCCTGATCAGTGATGATGTTATGGCCTATCTTCAGGCCGCCCGCTGGCCCGGCAATGTCCGCCAGTTACGCAACAATATCGAACGCATCCTTATTCTGGCCAATGGCGATCCATCTGAACCGCTGACCCTTGATCAATTGCCTTTGGATCAAAATGCCGATGATGCGGATTCTATTCTGGGGGCGGAAAAACTGGTTGCATTTCCTTTGCGCGAGGCCAGACTGGAGTTTGAACGCGAATATTTGAAGGTTCAGGTCAGTCGTTTTGGGGGCAATATCTCCCGTACCGCCACCTTTATCGGCATGGAACGCTCTGCCCTGCACCGTAAACTCAAGTCTTTGGGCATCCAGCCCAGAAACGCAAAGAACACAGGTGATCGTTCATGAAGGTCATTGTATGCGGTGCCGGCCGGGTTGGCTTTGGCATAGCCAGCCAGCTATCCGCAGAAAAAAATGAAGTCACGGTCATCGACCTTTCGCCCAAACTGGTACAACAAATTTCAACCGATCTGGATGTGCGGGGCGTGGTTGGCCACGGGTCGCACCCGGATGTGCTGGTGCGGGCGGGGATTGAAGACGCCGACATGATTGTGGCCGCGACCCATCTGGACGAGGTCAATATGGTGGCCTGCCAGATTGCCCATTCCCTGTTCAATGTTTCGATCAAGATCGCCCGTGTCCGCGCGCAGGCCTATCTGGATAAATCCTGGCAACACCTGTTTTCCAACAAGAACATGCCCATTGATGTGGTGATCTCGCCAGAGATCGAGGTGGCCCGCACCATTTTGCAACGCATTGCCACGCCGGGCGCCTTTATGACCGTTCCCTTTGCCGGTGGCCGGATCAAATTGTTGGGGGTGCGCCTGCTGGATGATTGTCCAGTGGCCAATACCGCCCTGACCCAATTGACCGAATTATTTCCGGATTTGAATGCCATGATCGTGGGGGTAAAGCGCGAAGGCACGTTGTTTGTGCCCAAGGGCAGCGATCAGGTGTTGGTGGGTGACGAAGTGTATGTGGTTGCCCAGGAAGGGCAGGTGGCCCGCACCCTGGATATTTTGGGGCGCAAGGAAGAACGCGGCCGCAAAGTGGTTATGGTGGGGGCCGGCAATATTGGTATCCAGGTCGCCAAGCAATTGGAAAAACTGCCGGGCATACGGGTGCGGGTAATTGAAAACAACAGCCAGCAGGCCGAACAGGCCTCCATAGGGCTTAATCGCACCGTGATTCTGAACGGCGATGCGCTGGATCGCAATACCCTGATCGAGGCCGGGGTGAACGAGGCCGATATTGCCCTGGCCCTGACTAATGATGATCGAGTCAATGTGTTGGTGGCTGGTCTTGCCAAAGAGGCCGGGGTGCGCCGGGCCCTGTGTCTGGTCAATGATCGCACGCTGGACTTACTCAAAGAACCGCTGGGCATTGATGTCTTCATTGACCCGCGCGAAACAACCATTTCTACCATTTTGCAACATGTGCGCCGGGGGCGCATTATTGCGGTACAATCGATCGAGGATGGCGAGGCCGAAGTGATTGAAGCGGTGGCCCTGGCCACCTCGGCACTGGTGGGCAAACCCCTGCGCGATGTGGATATATCTGACGGTATCAAAGTGGCCGCGGTGCAACGGGGTGAACAATTACTATTCCCCAATGGCGATTTTGTTATCAAGGCCGGGGATCATGTAGTGCTGTTTGCTGAACGCAAGGATGTGCCGGGTGTTGAGAAAATGTTCCGGGTCAGCCGTGATTATGTTTAGAACCGGCGGGGCCAGGCCGTGAGCGGCCTTTGGCGCATTCTGGCCGCTATCCCGGCCTTTCTGGCCCTTGGGGCGATGGTCGGATGGCGCATGGCGGTCAATTCTGGCGATGAAAACATCATGCATGGCTTTGTACTCACCGCCATTATATGCGCGGCGCTGGCCCTGATCTTACGCCTTGGAGAGCGCGGCGTGCAGCATTTGGGCAGTGTGCGCAGTGCCCTGTTGCTGATGATGATTGTATGGCTGGGCACCCCGGCTTTGGCGGCCATTCCCCTGGTACTGGCCGAGCCGCAGACCCCTTATATTCTGGCCTATAGCGATGCTATGGCGCAATTAACCACCACCGGGGGGCAGATTCTTTCTTTTGCCAGCGACCGGCAACCGGTCATTTTCTGGCGTGGACTGTTGCAATGGCTGGGTGGGTATTTGTCGATCTTGCTGGCTTTGGCGGTCTTGGCACCGCTTTATCTCACCGGGCCAGGGGTGTATCGCTCATCCCTGCTTAGCGTGGATAAAGAAGACCTGAGCAGTCGGATCGGTACTTTGTCACTGATTGTAGCTAGTGTGTATGGTACGGCCAGCCTGGGGGTTATGATCTGGTTGTTGCTGGCCGGTGCCCCATTTTTTGATGCCATGATTGCCATGTTCGGCTCTGTATCCACTGGCGGTATATTGCCCGGGGTTTCCTCGTTTGATGGGGTTGCCGGGCGCATCGGCGCCTGGGGCGGGGCCATTGGCATGTTGATCGGAGCCACCAGTTTTACCCTGCATTGGGAACTGCATCGGGGCAGAGTCTGGCATTTCTCGGACCCGGAAACCCTGGGCGTCCTGGCCATGGCGGCACTCTCGGCGGTTTTATTGTTTTTAACGGGGGCTCATCTCAGCCCGGCCATTTTGAATGGTATTTCCCTGGCCACCACCAATGCAGCCCCCATGACTCCGGGCGGGACCGGCCTATTGCCTTTGCCCATCACCATGAGCATCGTTCTGGTTGGTGGCGCGGCCTTGTCGACGGCGGGGGGGGTGAAGGTCATTCGCTTTTTAATGTTGTTTCGCCGCACCGGGTCTGAACTTTTCAAGCTCAGCCATCCTTCGGCGGTCAAACCCACCCGGTTTCGCGGCCAGACCATTCCCGAAAGCAGTTTTACCAATCTGTGGGTCTATGTATTGGGCTATGCCGGTGCGCTGGGGTTTCTGATTGTGGCGGTCGCCGCCTTTGGGGCCGATTTTGAAGAGGCCAGCAATGCCGCCGTGGCGGCCATATCCAATGCGGGGCCGTCCTTTCTAGCTGGACCCGGCGGGCCGGGTGATTTTTCACACCTTTCCCCACCGGCCCTGTTGATGCTTAGTCTGGGCATGGCCCTGGGCCGGGTTGAGATTCTGGCCGTGTTGGCTTTGTTATCCCCCGAATTCTGGAGAGATTAGGAACCCTTATGTCTAGAATTGCCTATGTAAACGGCGCTTATGTGCCTCATAATCAGGCCTGCATTCATATCGAGGATCGCGGTTATCAGTTTTCTGATGGTGTTTACGAGGTCTGGGCGGTCCGCCAGGGCAAAATGCTGGATAGTGAGGGGCATTTTCGCCGTCTGAAGCGCTCCCTGGGCGAATTGCGCATAGCCATGCCCATGAGTGTGGGGGCTTTGGACGTGGTATTGCGTGAAATCATGCGCAAAAACCGGGTGCGTAATGGTCTCATTTATTTGCAAATCACCCGCGGCGTGGCCCCGCGCAATCATGCCTTTCCAAAAGACACGTTCCCTTCCATCGTGATTACTGCCAAAAGCACCAATCCGGCCAAGGCGGATCAAACGGCGAAAAACGGGGTGGCCGTCATCACCGTGCCAGACGAACGCTGGGCGCGATGCGACATCAAAACAGTATCCCTGTTGCCCAATATTCTGGCCAAACAGGCCGCCCATGAAAAGGGCGCCTTTGAAGCCTGGATGGTGGACGAGAAAGGCCAGATTACCGAAGGTTCGTCATCCAATGCATGGATCATCACCCGCGAAGGCGTGCTGACCACGCGCAATTTGTCCTCGGACATATTGGGGGGCATCACCCGTGCCCATGTTCTAACCCTGGCCGCAGAGCGGCAATTAAAGGTGGAGGAGCGCTCTTTTTCCCTGGAAGAAGCCCAAAATGCCCAGGAGGCGTTTATGACTTCGGCGACCACTTTGGTAACCCCCATTACCCATATTGATGGGGTGGCCGTAGGGCAGGGAAAGCCAGGTCCCCTGGCCAGCGCGCTGCGTAAAGATTACTTGCAAACAGCAGCTACATAACGCACAGCACTTGCCACGCTTATAAAGCGCGATTAGATAGTGCAACAAGACTAACAGACTGCGAACCGGTTATGGGCTCATTCCATGCCGCAAACGGAGCACGGCAATGGCTGGCGAAAAAAAACAAAGTTTACAAGATACGTTTCTGAATGCCCTGAGAAAGACCAAGACACCGTTGACCATTTTTCTGGTTAATGGGGTGAAATTACAGGGAATTATCACCTGGTTTGACAATTTCTGTGTTCTATTGCGTCGCGATGGTCACTCACAATTGGTCTATAAACAAGCCATTTCCACCATTATGCCATCCGCACCGGTTTCCCTTTTTGAATCGGATGAAGATGAAAGTGGTGATGAAGGCGCGTGAACGCACCGGCCAGTCCCCAACAAAACGCCATTGTAATTGTCCCCGTGCACAAAGGGCCTGTGCCCAAAGGTGGTGCGCGGGATCCCTATGTGCGCCTTGAAGAGGCCAAAGGTCTGGCTCTGGCACTGGAGCTGAACGTCCCCGCGGCCCGTCTGGTCCCCATTCGCAAGGCCCATGCCGGTGCCTTTCTGGGCAAGGGGCTGATCGATAATTTGCGGATCGAACTTCGCGAACACGATGCCGGGCTGTTGATTGTTGATACCAGCCTGACCCCGGTACAACAGCGCAATCTGGAAAAGGCGCTGGATGTAAAGGTTATTGACCGCACCGGCCTTATTCTCGAAATCTTTGGCCTGCGTGCCCGCACCAAGGAAGGCCGTTTGCAGGTAGAACTGGCGCTTATGACCTATGAACGCTCGCGCCTGGTCAGAACCTGGACCCACCTTGAACGTCAACGGGGCGGCAAAGGCTTTCTTGCCGGGCCGGGGGAACGTCAATTGGAAACCGACCGGCGCTTGCTCGGGCAACGCATAACGCGGCTGCGCAAGGCCCTGGATAATGTACGCCGCACCCGGGGCTTGCACCGCTCGGCGCGCCAACGCGTGCCGTATCCGGTGATTGCCCTGGTGGGCTATACCAATGCGGGCAAATCCACGCTGTTCAATGCCCTGTGCGACACCAAAATGCTGGCCGAGGACATGCTGTTCGCCACGCTGGACCCGGCCATGCGCCAGATTGCTTTGGGGCAGGGGCGCGAGGCCATTCTTTCCGACACGGTGGGCTTTATATCGGATCTGCCGACCGAGCTGATCGCCGCCTTTCGCGCCACGCTGGAAGAAGTGCTGGAGGCCGACCTGATCATCCATGTGCGCGATATTGCCTCGGACCAAAGCACCGAACAGCGCGAGGATGTAAACACCATTTTGGATCAGTTATTCAGCGCCCATGAGAACGCCATTCCCATATTGGAAGTCTGGAACAAGATCGATCTGGTGCCAAAGGAAGATCGCGCCCTGTTACAGGCCCAGGCCCAATCCATCACCCCCAATCCGGTTCTGCTATCCGCCGTTTCGGGGCAGGGACAAGAAACCCTGATCAAACGTATCGAGGATATTCTCTCTTCTGGCTCAATTACCGTACGCATCAATGTGCCCGCCGGCGAAGGGCGGATCAGCCCGTGGATCTGCCGAAATGGTAAATTGCTGGATACCCGGGCCGATGAAAACGGCCAACAAATCCTGATGGCGCAATTGGACAGCAAAAATCTGGGTGCGCTGGTGGCTGCTTTTCCGGAAATATTGCCGGAAAGAGTAAGCTCTTAAAATTTATTGACGTTCTATTGCCTTAGCCTCAACCCAATAGCGCTCCATTAGGTCCAGATCAGCATCATCCAGCGATATATTCCTCTCGGTCAGGCATTTTTCAATATAGGCAAAGCGGCGCTCGAATTTAACATTTGAGCGCTCCAGCGCGCTTTCTGCATCTATATTAAGTTTTCGGGCCAAGTTAGTGCAAACAAACAATATATCACCCAATTCATCAGCAATATTATCGGCGTTGTCCGGCGTGTCTATGGCCTCTTTCAGTTCGGCCACTTCCTCGTCCAGTTTGGCAAATATGGGAGAGAGGTCCGGCCAGTCAAAACCGACACGGGCAGCGCGGGCTTGCAGTTTCTGGGCGCGCTTCAGGCGGGGCAGGGTGCGTGCAATCCCGTCCAGAAAACCGGCTTTGCGGTTGTTTTCTTTGGATTTATTGGATCGTTCGCGTTCTTTATGGCGCTCCCAATCCTCGGCCTGTACGCCGGCTGCGATCTGAGCATCCGTGCCAAATACATGGGGGTGACGTCGTTCCATTTTGTCACAAATGCCATTAATGACGTCATCCAGCGTGAACGCTTTGTTTTCGTTTGCCATTTGGGCATGAAACACCACCTGAAACAGCAAATCGCCCAGCTCGTCACGCAGATCATTCATATCATTGCGCGCAATGGCGTCGGCCACTTCATAGGCCTCTTCAATGGTATAGGGGGCAATGGAGGAAAAGTTCTGTTTTACATCCCACGGGCATCCCGTTTCCGGGTTGCGCAGCCGCGCCATAATGGCTTGCAGTCTGGTCAAATCGGCCATGCCGTTTCCTATGATTGAGACTGGTAGCGCGCAATGGCTTCGATTACGGCATTGGCGGCGGTGTCCGCGCCTTGCCATTCGCCAACCTTGACCCATTTTTCGTGTTCCAGATCCTTGTAATGGGTGAAAAAGTGCTTGATCTGATCGCACATAACCTCTGGCAAGTCCTTGTATGTACGTACACTTTCGTAATAAGGGTGCAGTTTTGATACTGGCACCGCCAGGATTTTTTCGTCCGGGCCGCTTTCATCCTCCATTTGCAACATGCCTACCGGGCGCACGCGCATCACACAGCCGGCGATCACCGGTGTGCGGCCAACCACCATCACATCAATCGGATCGCCATCCAGAGATAAAGAGTGGGGGATAAAGCCATAATTGCCGGGATAAAACATGGCCGTGTGCAGGAAGCGGTCAACAAACAAGGCACCGGATTCCTTGTCGACTTCATATTTAACCGGCACGCCACCCAAGGGAATTTCGATGATGGCATTCACATCCCATGGCGGGGCTTTGCCGGCGCTGATTGCATTAATGTCCATTTTTGATCCATTCGTAATGTGTGCGGCGTGTGATTTTATACATCGCTATCATTCAATCCGGTGAGGGAGAAGCCCGTTTTCAGTAATGTGCTGCAACCTCAATAAGGCGCATAATATATATTATGTGTTGTTATTATCGTGAAAATGTCAAACAGGCTTACATTTTTGTCATTCACGCCTATCATCCATAATTCCTAGCAATGCGAGAATCAGTCATGAGCCGCTCTTATACAATGTTAGGTGCCGGATTTGCCGCTATCACTGCCGCGCGCAAATTACGGGCACTGGAGCACAAAGCACAGATCACCATGATCGCGCCCAAGGCAGAATTCATTTATCTGCCCAGCCTGATCTGGGTGCCCTGCGGTAAACGCACCGGCGATGATTTGCGCATTCCCCTGGCAAAATTCATCAAACGTCACAATATCAACTTTATCGAGGCCAGTGCCACGGGCGTTACCAATGGCGGTCGCACGGTGAACACCAGCGCCGGTGATGTTGAGAATGACGGGCTGATCATTGCCTGTGGCGGCCGTTTTATCAAAAAACTGCCCGGTATAGAGCACGTCATCACGCCGTGCGAAGGCATTTCCGCCGCTGAGGCCATTCGGGATCGCTTGGCGGCGCTCGACGGCGGCACCATCGCCTGTGGCTTTGCGGGCAATCCCAAGGAACCAGCCGCCATGCGCGGTGGGCCGATGTTTGAATTTCTCTTTGGCATAGATCGCCAATTACGCACAGAAAAACGCCGCCAGGCCTTTAAACTGGTTTTTTTCTGCCCGGCCCCACGCCCGGGTGCTCGCCTTGGCGAAGCGGCAGTGGATCGTCTGTTGGCCCGTATGAAGGAATTGGATATCGACATCCACATTGGCCACAAGATCAAAGGCTTTACCGCCGATACGGTAACCACCGAAGGTGGCCAGTTTAACGCCGATCTGATCCTGTTTATGCCCGGCATGACCGGCAATGCCTGGTTTAAAGACAGCGAATTACCGCTATCGCCCGGTGGCATGATCCGCGCCAATGCTTTGTGCCAGGTGGATGGCATGGCTAAAACCTATGTGGCGGGCGATGCAGGCAGCTTTCCCGGTCCCGGCTGGATGCCCAAACAGGCCCACATGGCCGATCTGCAAGCCGAAGCCGCCGCCATAAATCTGGTTGATGAATGCAAAGGCAAAACCCCATCTGAGGAATTTCGTACCGAGCTTATGTGTCTGATCGACAGCATGGACAAAGGCGCGTTGGTTTATCGCACGGAAAAGCGTCAATTCATGTTGCCGCCCTTGCGCGTTGGCCATTGGGCAAAGCGCGCATTTGAGCGCCAGTACTTAAAACGACTGCGCTAGTGATGTGATGATATTAAATGTATTTTCCGGGCGGCCGTCGGGGCGTATCGCCGCCCTCCTCTGCGCCTTCACTTTCGCGTTCCAATCGCCACAACAGTTTTTTTAGGGCCTGTTTCTGGGCTTGGGATTCCGGGGTGCTGGCCGGTAAAATGGTAACGATTTCAATGCCCGTTATGGCATCCACCGCGCATACGCGCAGGTTTTCATCCATACGGGTAAATTCGAAAAAGATTTCGCGTCTTTGAGGCGCCTCGCTCATGCGGCCTTGGCAGATAACCCCAGACGCGCCCACACATTTTGCAGGGCCTCAATCAGATTGGCCATCAGCTCATCATCGTGCAAAGGCGATGGGGTCAGGCGCAAACGTTCGGTACCGCGCGGCACCGTGGGATAATTGATCGGCTGAACATAAATGCCATATTCGCTGAGCAGCGCATCGGTGACTGCCTTGCAGGCCACCGGATCACCAACCAGCAATGGCACCACATGGGTTTCCGATGGCATTAACGGCAGGCCAGCCTCGCGCAGCAGGGTTTTCAGACGCAAGGCGCGTTCCTGATGTTTTTCGCGCAATATATTGTTTTGTTTTAAATATTTAACGCTGGCGACAGCGCCGGCTGCCAAGGTTGGCGCTAAAGAAGTGGTAAAAATAAAACCCGGGGCTTGGCTGCGGATGGCATCAATCATGGTGGCATTGGCGGCCACATAACCGCCCATCAGGCCAAAGGCCTTGCCCAGCGTGCCGTTAATAATGTCCACCCGGTCCATCACGCCATCGCGTTCGGCAATGCCGGCCCCGCGCGGCCCATAGAGGCCAACCGCATGCACTTCGTCCAGATAGGTAATGGCGCCGTATTTGTCGGCCAGATCACAAACGGCCGCGATCGGTCCTACGTCGCCGTCCATGGAATAGACGGACTCAAAGGCGATCACTTTGGGCGCATCGGCCGGGGCGGCGGCCAGCAATTCTTCCAGATGGTCCAGATCATTGTGCCGCCAGATGTGTTTGGGGGTGCCGGCGCGGCGAATACCTTCGATCATCGAGGCATGGTTCATCGCATCTGAGAAATAGATACAGCCGGGCAGGATTTTGGCCAAGGTGGCCAGGGTGGCCTCGTTGGCGATGTAGCCAGAGGTAAAGAGAAGCGCGCCTTCCTTGCCGTGCAAATCGGCGAGCTCTTCTTCCAGTTCAACGTGATAGCGGGTGGTGCCGGAAATATTGCGGGTGCCGCCCGCCCCCGCCCCCACGGCGTCGATGGCGGTGTGCATGGCCTCGATCACGCAGGGGTGCTGGCCCATGCCCAGATAGTCATTGGAGCACCAGATGACGATATCCTTGTCGTCACCATTGGGGGTACGAAACTGTGCGTGTGGGAAATTGCCGCGCTGGCGGCGCAGATCTGCAAAAACCCGATAGCGGCCCTCGGCCTTTACCTGATCAATGGCGGCTTCGAATTTGGCATCATACTGCATGCACATATCGGGGCGCCAATGGCACCCGTCTCCTCTTGAGTCTACTCACCCCTCTTCCGATCATATATTACGCCGTTGCGCAAGAGAAGAGCCGCAGAGGTAAAACGTCGCAGGGATACAATAGTGTGTAAACTTGCATGAAAAGGTTAAATTAGACCGGCCAGCGGGCTGGACGGGTCGGCATAGCGTTTTTTCGCCATACGCCCGGCCAGATAGGCCTCGCGCCCAGCAATCACCGCATGTTTCATAGCCCGGGCCATACGAATGGGGTCTTGCGCCTCGGCAATAGCGGTATTCATCAACACGCCATCACAGCCCAGTTCCATGGCTTCGGTGGCATCCGATGCGGTGCCCACTCCGGCATCCACAATCACCGGCACCGAAGATTGTTCGACAATCAGGCGGATATTGACCTTGTTTTGCAAACCAAGACCAGAACCGATGGGCGCGCCCAGCGGCATGATGGCGGCGCAGCCAAGGTCTTCCAATTTTTGGGCAAAGACCGGGTCATCCGAACAATAAACCATCACCTCAAAACCATCATCCAGCAGCATTTTGGCGGCGCGCACGGTCTCTTCCATATCGGGGTAAAGATGTTTGGGGTCTGACAAGACCTCCAGCTTGACCAGGGACCAGCCCCCGGCTTCGCGCGCCAGACGCAAAGTGCGCACCGCGTCTTCGCCGGTAAAACACCCCGCCGTATTGGGCAGATAGACGGTTTCTTTGGGGTTGATGAAATCCACCAGCATTGGCTCGTCCGGGTTCATCACATTCACCCGGCGCATGGCCACGGTAACCATTTCAGCCCCCGAGGCCTTAAGGGCCGCCGCGTTTTGCGCATAGTCCTTGTATTTGCCGGTGCCGATAATCAGGCGCGACGTAAATTCCCGCCCGGCAATCACCAATGGTTTGTCCTGCATGGTCATCCCCCACCAATAAAGCGTACAATTTCGATCCGGTCGCCCTCTTGCAGAATCACTTCGTCAAAGGTCGATTGCGGAACGATGCAGAGATTGCGCTCTACCGCCACTTTGACAAGGGGGATTTTCAGCGCACCCAGCAAGGCGGTGACGGTAGTGCCGCTTTCGACCTCATGGGCCTCGCCATTCAGGGTGATTTTCATGGGAAGAGGCATATCCGTTTAGGCGATGCGGGACAATGGTTGTCAGTGCAAAAGACGCAAATGCTTGCCCCCTTCGCGCAATCCTCGTAAAACGCGCGCCATGAGCAAAACGCTATACATACTCAATGGCCCGAACCTCAATCGGCTGGGCACCCGCGAACCAGACGTTTATGGCACGAAGACCCTGGGCGATATTGAAAAGGCTTGCGCCGAACTGGCCAGAGACGGCGGGTTGGATCTGGTGTTTCGCCAAACCAATGCCGAAGGCACGCTGGTGGACCATGTGCAGGAGGCCGCCGATCACGCCGGCGCCCTGATCATCAATGCCGGGGCGTATACACACACTTCGGTGGCGCTGCACGACGCCTTGCGTCTGGTCAGTGTGCCGGTGATCGAACTGCATTTATCCAACCCGGCAGCCCGCGAAGATTTTCGCCGCACCAATTATGTGGCCCCGGCGGCCACTGCCAGTATATGCGGTTTTGGTGCAATGGGGTATGACATGGCCGTGACAGCGGCGATAAGGCTCGTTAAAACCTGATCAACACAATAACAACCGGAAACTCATTATGGCAGCAGGCACAAAAGCAGGCGCACGCGCCCTGGGCAAAGGCGATCTGGCACTGATCCGCGAATTGGCGGATATTTTGCGCGATACAGATTTGAGCGAAATCGAAGTGGAGCGCGGTGGTCTGAAACTGCGCGTCAGCCGTCAAATGGCCGCGCAAATGGTCCATGCGGCCTTGCCCGCCGCGGCACCTCCGGTGGAAACCAAATCGGCCCCCGCCACCATGGCCCCGGAAACCCCGGCACCCGAAGCCGCCGTTGATTTCTCGGTCCATCCGGGGGCGGTACGCGCGCCCATGGTTGGCACCGCCTATCTGGCCCCCGAACCCGGGGCGACCCCCTTTGTCAAGGTTGGTGATACCGTCAATGAGGGCGATACCTTATTACTGATCGAAGCCATGAAGACGTTTAATCCCATTTTGGCCCCGCAATCGGGCAAAATCATAGAAATCCTGGTTGATGATGGAGCACCGATCGAGTTTGATGAAACCCTGTTGGTGATCGCTTAAGTGTTCGAAAAAGTTCTTATCGCCAATCGCGGCGAAATTGCCCTACGTATTCATCGCGCCTGCCATGAAATGGGCATTGCCACCGTGGCCGTGCATTCCACCGCAGACCGGGATGCCAAGCATGTATTGCTGGCAGACGAAAGCGTGTGTATTGGCCCACCTGCCCCGGCACAAAGTTATCTGAATGTGCCATCCATTATGGCAGCGGCGGAAATCACCGGAGCCGATGCGGTGCATCCGGGCTATGGATTTTTGTCGGAAAACGCCCGTTTTGCCGAAATTGTCCAATCCCATGATTTGACCTTTATCGGCCCTTCGCCGGCACACATCCGCCTGATGGGCGACAAGATCACCGCCAAGGCCGCCGTCAAGGAAGCCGGCATACCGGTGGTACCGGGTTCAGAAGGCGAGATCAGCGAGCCCGAAGATGCCATCGCCATTGCCCGCGAAGTGGGCTTTCCCCTGCTGGTTAAAGCCGCCTCCGGTGGCGGTGGTCGGGGCATGAAGCTGGCCCGCGAAGAAAACGAGCTGATACAGGCGGTGCAAACTGCCCGTGCCGAGGCCGCCGCCGCCTTTGGCGACGGTACGGTGTATCTGGAACGTTATCTGGAACAACCCCGCCATATCGAAGTGCAGGTGGTTGCCGACAGCCATGGCAATGTAGTGCATTTGGGCGAACGGGATTGTTCACTGCAACGGCGCAACCAGAAAGTACTGGAAGAGGCCCCCTCGCCCGCCCTGAACCAGGCACAGCGCGAAGAGATTGGCACCATTGTCAGCACCGCCATCAAACGCATTGGCTATCTTGGTGTCGGCACCATTGAGTTTTTGTACGAAAATGGTGAGTTCTTTTTTATTGAAATGAACACCCGCCTACAGGTGGAGCATCCGGTAACCGAAATGGTGACCAGTGTAGATCTGGTGCGCGAACAAATCGCCATTGCGGCGGGCGAGCCGCTATCCTTTACGCAAGAGGATGTACGCTTTAGCGGCTGTGCCATTGAATGTCGCATCAATGCCGAACATCCACGCACCTTTGTGCCTTCACCTGGCAAAGTGCGCGAGTTTCACCCCCCGGGTGGTCTGGGTGTGCGCCTCGATTCAGCGGTTTATTCGGGGTATTCCATCCCGCCCTATTATGACAGCCTGATTGGCAAGCTGATTGTCCATGGCGCGTGTCGCGAAGATGCCCTGCGCCGGCTATCACGCTCGCTGGATGAATTGGTGGTGACCGGCATTGAAACCACCTTGCCGTTGTTTCAGGATCTTCTGAAAAATGAAGACTTCCAAAAAGGCGATTATCATATTCACTGGCTGGAAGAATGGCTGGCCAAGCATGACGGGTAAGGTGTGCCGGGAGAATTAGGACCAGACGAACTCCTTGATCTCTATGCCCGGGGCCTGTTTCCCATGGCCGATGGCCGCGAAGATACACGCGCCGTCATTGTTGACCCGCCCATGCGGGGCATTCTGCCTTTGCCAACCCTGCATGTCCCCCGACGCCTGCGCCGGACTGTACGTCAGGATATTTACGAGGTACGCGTCGATACCGCCTTTGGCGGTGTGGTCACAGCCTGTGCCGCCCCGGCGCCGATGCGGGAAAGTACGTGGATCAGTCATGGCATTGAATATCTTTACTGCGCGCTTTTTTCCCAGGGCGCAGCCCATTCGGTGGAATGCTGGCTGGATGACAAGCTGGTAGGCGGTCTTTATGGGGTACATCTGGGCGGTGCCTTTTTTGGCGAGAGCATGTTTTCCACAGAGCGTGATGCCTCCAAAATCGCACTGGTTCACCTGGTGGCCAGACTGTTGCATGGGGGATTTACCTTGCTGGACACCCAATTTATTACCGATCATCTTGCCCAGTTTGGTGCACAGGAAATTCCCCGCCAAGAATACCATAAACGCTTGCAACAAGCCCTGGTAGTTAAAGGGGATTTTACCACCCTTCCGGTGACCATTTCAGGTAAAATGGCCCTGGATATTCTGGAGGCGCGATAGGGGTTGCGGATACCCATCCTTCGACAGGCTCAGGATGAGGGGGGCTGTTTTCCTCTTTTGTCATTACCCGGTTTATCCGGGTAATCCAGTTAAGTTTCAAAACTACTCTGGATTGCCGGCACAGGCCCGGCAATGACAGGGGACAGTGCAAACATCATACCCCAACAACGCTGCTGTTGGATAAGGTTGTGCTATCCCGCCCCCAAATCCAACCGCGTCATCCCGGCCCCCGAGCTGGGATCCACAGGGAAGGTCAACACACACAGGCATTGAAATGGATCCTCCGATCAAGCCGGAGCAAGACGAGGATGGAGAGGCAAAGACATTATCCCCCACATAGAAAACCCCAAGGGTCAATAAGGGGCAGCCCTTACCCCTCATCACGCCCATCTTTACCCCTTATCGGCCCCTAAAGGATGCAATAACAACCCTGAAATGTCCCTCATCTACCCCTTTTTACCCCTCACTACCCCTCGGTAAATCATGGATAAGTCTGAGATATCCCCGCCCTGTGCATTGGCGGTAGAATACTAAATTTAGAGAAAGTTATAGGTGTGGCGAAAACAATAAAACCCAAAGGTTTCAGGCCCTGTATCAACCTTTGCAGTCAAGTACCCAGACATCATAAATCGGGTGTTCGAGGGCGTTCAGAGCCGGGTTGGAAGCAAACATCCAGCCGGAGAAAATCTCTTCGCCTTCGGTTTCCTGACCGGAACCATCAGTGCGGCGGTCTTTGATATTCATAAAGACATACACTTCGGGTTTTTCTTCGGGCGGGGTTTTGCGGCAATAGTTTACGGTAATGCTAAGGGTGCCGAACTGTACGGTGGTATTGATGGGAGCTTCGAAATCGCGGGTTTCGGCGCTGATTTTGTCCAGACCGCGCAACACCGCAATGGTGCCGGCACGCGAAGACAGCAAATCCCGATCGGATTTGGGTTGTGCATCCTGAGCCTGGGCAGCAGACATAAAGAAGCAGGCAAAAAGCGTGAACAGAATAATGCGCATAAGCCTATTTATCATATACTATGTGACGTGATTATGGCGTCGATTGGGCAGGGTCAGTTGATGACTTTCCAGCAAACTGCCCCAGAAGGGTCAATAAGTCCACTGCACCTTGCGTAAAATCGAACTCATCACCGGCAGATAAGAGGGATTCTTCGGCCCCCGGATCAATGGAGATATAGGCAGACCCTAACAAACCATCGGTGGTGATGCGGGCGACGGAATCTTCGGGCACTGGAATACCGGCATGGATACTCATATCCACCCGGGCATCAAAGGTTTTGGTGTCCAGGGAAATGTCGCTGATAACGCCAACCTTGACGCCGGCCATGCGTACGTCTGAACCGGTGTTGACGCCACCAATCGAGCCGAATTTGGCCGTCAGTGTATAATCATTGCGGTTTTGCCCTTCGCCTACCGTTTGCATGGCGTAGACCACAAACAAACCGGCCGTAATCAGAACCATCAGGCCAACCAGCGTTTCAACAAGTTGATCACGCATCAGGAATTGGCTCCATCCTGTGCACTGGCCGGTGTCCAGGCCTCATAATCACCGGTGGCATGGGGACGGTGACCGCCTTTGGCGAGCGATCCCTGGGGGTGCCAGGCATAAATCGTACCAGTCAGATTGGGCTGATGATCCTTTTCCCAGTCCTTACGGGCCAGCGGGGATATGGTGGGAGGGTTTTCAAAAGTATGATGCAACCAGCCATGCCATTCGGTCGGCACACGCGACGCATCGGCATAGCCTTTATAGATAACCCAACGGCGCTTTTGGTTATAAATGCCGGGTTTCTTTTCTTCGTAATACACATTGCCAAAATCGTCTTCGCCGACTTTGACGCCATGCTTGAAGATGGTGAACAAGGTGCCAAGGGTTGCCCCATCCCACCAGGCAAACAGTCTTTTAATGAAGAGTAGCATGATCAGATTCGCCTCACATATCTGGTGGCGACTATGGCGCTTCCGGCGGCCAAGGTCCAGAGGTGAAAATCACCTCTTATAAATACCCGGCCCTGTCCAGACGCTCGATCATTCGGGTTCGTGCTTCGGGCAAAACCTTGTCGATCGGCCACAGCACACGACGTTCCAGAAAATAGCCGGTCAGGTCCAGCCCGGCGCGTACATCACCGCTTTGGGGTGCCAGGGGTTTTTTTCGTAAAAAGCCAGGCAAAGACAATAGCTTGTCCAGATATGGCTCGGCGGCCTCGGTGCTGACGGCCTGGCCGCTACGGGGGCTGACATGGGTAAGATTGTCGGTGGTGCCGGTGGCGGCACAGCGATCCAGTTGCAGCCCATAGCCCAGCTCGCGCAAAACGCCGGCTTCCCAACGCACATACAGGGCTGGCCATATGTTGATATCGTGCATTTGCGAAATCAGAACGTCAAAGGCTTGGTAAATTCGTGGCTGTGCCACACGCTCCGGCAGGGTCAGACAGGCCATGGCACAGGCAGAACCAAGGCCAGACAGGGCCAGGGCATCATCAAAAAGCGCCGGGGCGCGCGACTCTATGGCTTCAAAACTGAAGGTGCCCAAATGTTCTGACAGGCGGGCCCGCCAGTGCACATCCAACACATTGCCGGGTTGCAACACCCCGCGCAGACGTTTGCCCGAGGCCCCACGAACCAGCCCCGCATGACGGCCATGATCAGCGCTGAGCACTTCGACAATGGCGCTGGTTTCACCATGGGGGCGCACCATCAAAACAATGGCGCGGTCTTGCCATTCCATCAGTCCAGTTCCAGGCCAAATATAGCAAGGTGTGCGGGATCCCGTGACCAGTTCTCGCGCACTTTGACATGCAGGAACAAATGCACCTTGCGATCAAACATTTGCGATAATTCCTGTCGGGCCGCGGCACCAATGGCCTTGATCACCTGACCGCCTTTGCCAAGAACGATCTTGCGCTGGCTTTCGCGCTGTACATAAATCACCTGGCCGATGCGCACGGCGCCGTTGCGGTGCTCTTCCCAGGTTTCGGTTTCCACACTGGCCGCATAGGGTAGCTCTTCATGAACCCGTAACATCAGTTTTTCACGGGTTACCTCGGCGGCCAGCAGGCGCGATGGCAAGTCGGCGATCTGGTCTGCTGGATAATGCCAGGGACTTGGGGGCATGGCCGTGGCTAAAGAGGCTTTTAGCGTCTTCAGACCCGCGCCCTTGCTGGCACTGATCATGAAGGTATCCCCATAACACCCTGTACTTTCAAAGTGTTTTGCCAGTTTCAGCAAGTCTTCCTTGGGCATCAGATCAATTTTGTTCAGCGCCAGGTCTGCTTTCAAATTATGTTTTTTTAGCCCTTCGATGATGCGCTCAACATCCTTGAAAGCCAGCTGATCCTGGGCCTTGGCTTCATTGCCATTCAAAACCCTGGCAAAGGCCGGGGCGTCAATCAAATGTATGATTTTATCGGCCTCGGCGGCGCCATTCCAGGCGGCCTGAACCATGGCGCGGTCCAGAGCCCGTTTGGGCGAGAAAATACCGGGAGTGTCAACCAGGATGATCTGGCTCTGGCCCTCGATTACAACACCGCGCACATTAAAGCGTGTGGTCTGCACCTTGTGGGTAACGATGGAAACCTTGGCCCCGACCAGTGTGTTGACCAAAGTGGACTTTCCCGCATTGGGCGCGCCAATAATGGCTGCAAAGCCGCATCGGGGTTGTTGGGCCGTATCAGTCATGTTTTTGTTCGCATTTTCAATAAATTACGGGCGGCCTCGCGCTCGGCTTCCTGTTTGTTGCGGGCTTTGCCCTGGGCACTCAGGCCACCGGCTTTGACTTCGATCAGAAACTCAGGGGCATGGTCCGGGCCAGAACGTTCCAGCAAGGTATAGAACGGTAGAGCATCGCCTTTGCCTTGTGCCCATTCCTGAATTTGGCTTTTGGGATCCTGTTTGGCGCCACCTGTATTTTCCAGTTCTCCTTTCCAGAAGGTGATGAAAAACCGCTTTGCTGCCTCCAGACCACCATCCAGATAAAGAGCCGCCAAAATGGCCTCGCAGGCGTCACCCAGTATTTTGGTTTTATCGCGTCCACCGCTTTTTTCTTCTGATTTGGAGAGCAATAAAACCTGCCCAATTTTGGCGCGGCGCGCCGCCCGGGCACAGGTTTCCTTGCGTACCAGTTCGTTCAAACGCGGGGCCATTTCGCCCTCTTCAAAGCGTTGGTCCGCATCATATAAAAAGGCCGATGCCAACAACCCCAGTACCCGGTCACCCAGAAATTCCAGTCGTTCGTTATCACGCACAATATTGCGTCCATCGCCATAACTGGAATGGGTCAACGCCCGGCGCAAGAGATCCCTGTTCTTGAATTTATAGCCAAGATGGCGCTCAAAAGCGGCCATTGAATCAGAGGTAGGTTCAGTCACTTGTTTTTCCGCAAGCTGATCAAAACGCGTGGCCTGAAATGATACCAGGTCCATGGACGAAACAGACTAAACTTGTCATTCACCGAGACTAGGATTCTCTCTCCGCGGCCAACCAGATTTTCCGCAGGCACAAAGCCCCAATCCCGACTGTCTAGCGAGTTGTCCCGGTTATCGCCCATCATAAAATAATGCTTTGGCGGCACATGGTAAACCGGCGTGTTATCGTAACGCCCACCGTTGATCATATTGTAGGTAATATAGCTATGCCCATTGGGCATGGTTTCCCGATAGCGGGTAACAACGCGCGTGCCCCCAAGGTGTTCGTTTATGGCTTCATCGCCAATTCTATCTTTAGAAAGAAATTTGCCATTAAGCAAAACACGCCCGTTTTTGACCTGAATTGAATCCCCAGGCAAGCCAATCACTCGCTTGATATAATTGGTTTTATTATCCCGTGGCCATTTAAAAACAATAATATCACCGCGCTTTGGGTCTTTGCCAAAAATCCGCCCCTTGAAGAGTTTGGGACTAAAGGGAAGTGAGTAATGGCTGTAGCCATAGGCATATTTTGACGCAATCAGATAATCACCAACCAACAATTGTGGGCGCATGGATTCAGATGGGATGGTAAAGGGCTGATACAAAAGGGTGCGCAAAATCGCCGCGATGATCAGGGCCCAAAAAACTGTACGAATGGTTTCGCCCCATCCGTCTTCTTCTGTTTTTTCCTTGGACTCAGTATTTACGCCAACATTCTCAGCCATGGTTCAGGTTTTCCTTGCTTCGATCACAACAAAGGCTTGCGCCAAAGGGTAATCATCTGTGATCGTTAAATGGATGAAGGGCTGATACCCCTTTGGGGTCAGCTCGTCCAGCCGCTTCGCCGCTCCATCGGCCAACACCATGGTTGGTTTGCCCGAAGGCAGGTTCACCACGCCCAGTTCGCGCCAGGCCACGCCGAACTTCACCCCGGTTCCCAAAGCCTTGGAACAGGCCTCCTTGGCGGCAAAACGTTTGGCATAAGAGGCCGCCCGTTCCTTGCGCCGGTCTGACTTTTCTCGCTCAACCGGCGTAAAGACGCGATTGGTAAAGCGCTCACCAAAGCGTGTCAGCGTTTTTTCAATGCGGGTAATGTCGCAAAGATCGGCCCCAATTCCTAAAATCATGACAAGGCCTCGTGACGAGCCTGTGCAATCAGGTCGCGCATATGACAGATAGCCTGATGCAGACCACAGAAAATTGCTTCACTGATCAAAAAATGCCCAATGTTCAGCTCTTTCACCTGGGCAATGGCGGCAACCGGCATCACACTGTCATAGGTCAGCCCATGGCCAGCATGGATCTCCAGACCGGCCTTGGCCCCAAAGTCTGCTGCCTTGATCAGGTCATCCAGTATGGAGGCTGCTTTTTGACTGTCGCCCGCATTACAGGCATCGGCATAGGCTCCGGTATGCAGCTCTACTACAGGAGCGCCCAGAGACAGAGCGGCTTCTAATTGCGCTTGCGAAGGCTCTATGAACAGGGAGACCCGGGTGCCATTTTCACGAAGCAGGCGTACAAAGCGCGCCAAATGGTTATGCTGTCCCGCCGCATCCAGCCCTCCTTCGGTGGTCCGCTCCTCGCGCTTTTCTGGCACGATGCAGGCCGCATGGGGGCGGGCATTCAAGGCAATGTCCAGCATTTCATCGGTCGCCGCCATTTCCAGGTTCAGCGGCAGATGAATATCTTTACCCAGGCGTATGATGTCATGATCGGTAATATGACGCCGATCTTCACGCAAATGAGCCGTAATGCCATCGGCGCCGGCACTGGCTGCGATCTGGGCCGCCTTTACAGGATCAGGGTAGTCCCCGCCCCGGGCGTTCCGGATCGTTGCCACATGGTCAATATTCACACCGAGGCGCGGACTCATGCGTGCAAATCCCGGCTGCCGGGTTTATGAGGCGTAATTGCCGCCAATTCAGGTGGTAATTCGTTGGCGGCGTAGGTGGGAAAATCCACACAGGCCAGCGATATCAAAGGCGCGCCTACATCAGCCTTGCCGCCCGAGCGATCAATCAGACAGGCCTCGGCCACCACATTGGCGCCCAGCGCCCGTACCGCCTCGATACATTCACGCGAAGAAAGCCCGGTGGTGACGATATCTTCAACAATCAGCACCTTCGCACCTGGTTTAAGAGAAAACCCACGCCGCAGACAAAATTTTCCATCATCGCGTTCCACATACATGGCCGGCAATTTCATGTGCCGTGCGGTTTCATAGCCCGGAATAATGCCGCCAACCGCCGGGGAAACAATGGCATCCAATGGACCCAAATCCGCTTCGGCAATTTTTTCGGCCAGTGCCTTACACAGTGTTTCCGTGCTATCGGGATTCATGAACACAAAGGCTTTTTGCAAAAAAAACGGGCTGTGACGTCCCGAAGAGAGCACAAAATGCCCTTCCAGCAATGCACCGGCATCACGAAAAACTTCTAAGACATCATTTGTGTTCATGACTTTGACCTTCTGTAGGGCTGCTGGCTCTGGCGCGATGCGCAGAGACCACGCAACTGCACGCCCGCATGGCGGCAACAATATGGGAAAGGTGGCGGGCTCCTAGCACTTCGACATCAAAAGACATATCGAAAAAGTCCGGGGAACGGGTCATGGAACGCACATCCATTATATTCCCCTTGGAGCGCCCAACAGCATCGGCGATTTCGGCCAAGGCCCCGGGCTGGTGAACTACGGTCGCCAGAATGCGCCCAATGGATGCAGATTGTGTGCCGGCCTGGGGCGTCCAGCTAAGATCGATCAGATCATCTTCGTTATTTTCATAATCTGCCAGCAATTCACAATCAATCGTGTGTACGATTATCCCTTTGCCAGACACCCTCACCCCGACGATACGATCCCCTGGTAATGGAGAACAGCATTGCGCCAGATGTAAGGGGGCGTTGGCCTTGATACCATTTCCCTTGATATAATAGCGCGCGGTTTCATCACTGATCAATTCACGCTGATTGATATGCTCTGCGCCCTGATCGGCCCTGCCTGGAAACAACGCATCCATCAACTTGTCGGTGCGCAACTGCCCACGCCCCACCTGGCCATACAATTCTTTATTGGTTTTCAGCCCCAGCCGTTTGCGGGCCTCTCTTAGCACCACCGTGCCTTTGAGACCTTCGCGCCGCAACAGCCGGTCTACAAACGCCCGTCCCAGTTTCTCAAATTCCTGGCGCTCCACTTCGCGGATCAGACGCCGGATGGCCGAACGTGCGCGCCCGGTCACCACCATGCCTTCCCAGCCGTGGGGTGGCCCAGGAACCCCGCCACGAATAATATCCACCGAGTCGCCATTATTGAGCGAGGTCCGCAACGGCCGTTCCCGGCCATTGATTTTCACCCCGACGCAATCATCGCCAATGTCGGTATGAACCGCATAGGCAAAATCCAGCGCCGTAGCCCCGGCCGGCAGGGAAATCAGTTTTCCCTTGGGGGTAAAGGCAAACACCTGGTCCTGAAACATTTCCAGCTTGGCATGTTCCAGAAAATCTTCGGGCTCGCCACCAAATTCCAGAATTTCCAATAATGGTTTGAGCATTTCCAGCGGATCCCCACCGGCAACCGTGTCATAGGCGTACCCGCCCTGTTTATAGCGCCAGTGCGCGGCCACGCCCTCTTCGGCAATACGGTCCATTTCTTCGGTACGGATTTGCAATTCCACCTTGATATTACCCGGTCCGATGACGGTGGTATGCAAAGATTGGTAACGATTTGGCTTTGGCACGGAAATGAAGTCACGAAACCGTTCGGGCACACAGCGCCATGTTGTGTGGATCAGCCCAAGCACCCGGTAACAATCTTCGGGATTGTCAACAATAATCCGAAATGCATAGACATCGGCCAGTTCGTCAAAGGTGATGGCCTGGCGTTCCAGTTTTCGCCAGATTGAAAATGGACGTTTTTCCCGACCAAAAACCCGCGCCGAAATACCCGCCGCCATCACCCGTTCGGATATGGCTCGGGACATTTTGCCCACTTCGGCAGATGTGCGTTCACGCTGTGCCTGCAGGCGGCGGGTAATTGAAACATAGGCCGGCGGGTTCAAACAGCGAAAGGAAAGATCCTCCAGCTCGGCACAGATTTTCTGAATGCCAATGCGCCGTGCCAGTGGGGCATAGATTTCAGCAGTTTCGCGGGCGATCCGTTCGCGTTTTTCTTTTCTGGGAATAAAATTAAGTGTCTGCATATTGTGCAGGCGGTCAGCCAGCTTGACCAACAGCACCCGTACATCCTTGGTGATGGCCAGCACGAACTTTTGTAGATTTTCGCCTTGTTGAGTTCGTGCAGAAATCAGTTCCAGCTTGCCAAGTTTGGTAACCCCATCAACCAGAAAGGCTACCTCTTCGCCAAACCGTTCGCGCAGATCATCCAGCGTGACCTCGGTATCTTCGACCGTGTCATGCAACAAAGCCGTAACAATGCTTGCCGGGTCCAGGTGCAGTCCGATCAGTATGGATGCTACATTGACCGGGTGTCCGTAATATGGCTCGCCCGATGCCCGCAATTGTTCGCCGTGCTTTTCCCGGGAAAAGGCATAGGCATCCCGGATCAGCGCTTCATCAACGCCTGGATAATAGGCCTTGATACCGGCGATCAGGTCTTCGGCTGTTGGTATAGGTCCGGGAACGCCGCCCGGCAGGGACGGTGATGTAACTGGCGACATGGTCGCCTCAGCCATAGCTTCAGAAACGGTTGTCTGGGGCGCCATCGCGGTCAGCAGTCAGCGCTTTGAGCATATCCACTTCGGAAATGGCCGCATCTGCTTTTTGGTGCTCGATCGCCATGCGCTCGGTTTCTTCACCACTATCTTCTTCGGGCAACACCCGTTGCAGGCTAGAGACCAGACTTTCCGTCAACGTGTCCACACTGATGGCTTCGTCGGCAATTTCACGCAGAGCCACAACCGGGTTTTTATCGTTGTCACGATCGACCAGCAAGGGGGCACCCGAAAGGATAGAGCGCGCACGATGTGCGGCCAGCAAGATAAGGTCAAAACGGGTATCGACTTTTTCAATGCAATCTTCGACGGTGACGCGAGCCATATGGCACTCCGGTATCTGGGCAAAAAACCATTGTGGAAACGCGACTGCATAGCCTTGCACCCGCTGCTATGCAAGTCTCAATATCGCCTAGAATACAGTTGTTTGCACATTTATTTGCCATTCAGAGGCAAAACCCCGTCCCGGCTTTGTGCTGATAACGCCTTTATCATCACGGCCAGTGCTTTTCCCTTGCCCGGCAAACGCCACTCCGATGCGATATCTTGCATGGGCAGCAAGACAAATGCCCGGCTCTCGATACCCGTATGGGGCAAGGTTAAATGCAGGGTACGCAAACACAGGTTTTCATAGGATAAAAGGTCAAGGTCCAGGGTGCGCGACGCATTGCGATAAGAGCGCCGGCGGCCAAACTGACGCTCGACCCCCCGCAGGGTTTGTAACAGCCTGTGGGGGGGCAAGTTGGTCGCCACTTCGGCCACTGCATTTACATAAGCCGGCTCGGATGGATCTGGCCAGGCCGGACTTTGCCACAATCGGGAAAACCGCAACACGCGAATGCCTTTGGCCGTCAAGGCCGATTTCGCCCCTAAAATCGTGTCTGCAGGTGCATGTTTTGCATAAGGGAGGTTGGCACCAAAGCCGATATAGGCTTTCTTTATGCCCAAGAATTTTCGCTGACCCACTTTTTTGATCCATTATTTTGAGAGATTATATTCATGGCTTTTTATCCCGATGAACGCCTTGGGCTTTTTATAGATGGCGCTAATTTCTACTCTGCTTTGCGGGCACTGGATATCGAAATAGACTATTCCAGACTGCTGGATGAATTTCGGCGGCGTGGTCGCCTGGTTCGTGCCAATTATTATACCGCCCTGGTGGAAGACCAGGAATTCTCTCCCCTAAAAAAAATGGTCGACTGGCTCGACTATAACGGTTTCACCATCATCACCAAATCGGCCAAGGAATATACGGATATATCCAGTGGGCG
This sequence comes from Robiginitomaculum sp., assembly GCA_015485335.1. Taxonomy (GTDB): domain Bacteria; phylum Pseudomonadota; class Alphaproteobacteria; order Caulobacterales; family Maricaulaceae; genus Robiginitomaculum_B. Next base: position 51,081 of record WFTT01000093.1, on the reverse strand, counting down.
AAAACGGATTAAGGGCGATATGGATGTTGATATAACCGTTGATGCCCTGTCCGCAGCAGACTGGCTGGACCATATCATTTTATTTTCCGGAGATGGCGATTTCTGCCCTCTGGTCAAAGCCATACAGCGCAAAGGCGTGCGGGTTTCGGTTGTCTCTACAACCTTGTCCAATCCGCCGGTTGCCTCTGATGACCTGCGCCGCGTTGCAGATTCCTTTATAGAATTGAGTGATCTGGCACCCCTGCTTGGGCGTCCGCTGCGCGATGACGATGATGCCGGCGCGTTGTGATGGCTAAAAATACGCCATCTCCGTCTGCTGTGATCCCGCCCGAGGCCCCTTATGACTGTACCTTGTGTCCGCGTTTGGTAGCCTATATCAAGGAAATCGCCTTGGCCGAACCCACTTGGCATAATGGCCCGGTTGATTCTTTTGGTGATGAAACAGCGCGCCTGTTGATCATCGGCATGGCCCCAGGGCGCGGGGGAGCTAATCGAACCGGGCGGCCCTTTACCGGCGATGGTGCTGGAGATTTGCTCTATAAGGCCTTGGCCAAGCAAGGGTTTTCCATTGGTGAATTTGATAAAAATGGCCAGGATGATCTGCGTCTGAACGATTGCATGATCACCAATGCGGTGCGGTGTGTACCGCCACAAAACAAACCCACCGGCGAAGAAACCCGCAACTGCCGGCCATTTCTGGTCAGCCGTCTGGCACATTTGCCCAACGTTATTGCGCTATTCGCTCTGGGCCGGATCGCCCACGACAATATTATCTCCACCCTGGGGTTGCGCCGGGCCGCCTACCCCTTTGGCCATGGAGCAGAGCATGATCTGCACAGCAATGGGCGACATTATCGATTGTTCGACAGCTATCATTGCTCGCGTTATAACACCAATACGGGTCGGTTGACCGAAGCCATGTTCGACGACGTTTTTAGGGCGGTTCGCGCATTTCTGGATAAGAGTATATGAGCGAGAGCACCGCGTTTCAGTTAGTCAGGCAACGCCGTTTCGGACCGTTACTTATCTCCCAGACATTGGGCGGTTTTAACGACAATGTATTTAAATACTCGCTGATCATCCTGATAACGTTTGGTGGTTTGCATTTACAGGGCATTCCACGCAGCGTTCTGGTGCCCGTAGCAGCCACAATTTTTACCTTGCCGTTCTTTTTGTTTTCTGCTCTGGCCGGCCAGATCGCCGACCGGTTCCCTCGTGATCTGGTGTTGAAATACACCAAATTTGCTGAAATCATCCTGATGCTCAGCGCGGCGTTAGGATTCATCCTGAACTCCGGCCCGATCCTGTTTGTCACCCTGTTCTTCATGGGGGCGCAGTCGGCCATTTTTGCCCCGGCAAAACAGGCCTCTTTGCCACAATATCTCAGCCGAAAGGAACTGGTGCCCGGCAATGCCATGATCAGCGGCACCTTGTTTTTATCAATACTTAGCGGCTCTTTGGTCGGCATATTGCTGATACGGCGCCCCTTTGGCCCGGAAACCATTGGCGGCTTGCTGGTTACACTGGCCGTATTGGGATGGGTATTCATGCGCATGATGCCCACCAAACCGGCCGCCGCCCCCCACCTGAAATTAAACTGGAATATTGTTTCGGGCACCTGGCATACCATGGCCACTTTGTTTACCGAGCCAAAAGCCTTTCGCCCCCTGATCGGCGTTGCCTGGTTCTGGACGGCGGGGGCGGCTTCCACCACCGTTTTACCGTTATTGGTTCATGACGTTCTGTACATGGATGTCAGTGTTGTATCGGTTTTCATGGCGGTCTTTACCATTGGTGCGGCGCTGGGCTCGCTAGGGTGTGCGGCCATTAACCGGGACCGGGATATATTATGGCTTTCCATAGCCGGGGCCGTTTTGCTTTCTGTTTTTGCCATCGATGTCTTACTGGCCAGCGCCGGGCGTACGGCCATGCCCCTTGGTGGCCTGAATGAGTTTTTTGCCGATAAACGAAACTGGCGACTGCTCTTTGACTTTTTTGCCATGGCAGTGTTTTCCGGCGTATTTGTTGTCCCCCTGCAGGCCATGTCCCAGCATCGGGCGCCCGAAGAATCGCGCGCCCGCATTCTGGCTGGCGGGGCGGTGATGAACGCTGCCGGTGCCTCGTTCGGCCAACTGGCACTGATCGGCATGGCCCAGGCAAATTTACCACTGTCCAGCGCCTATGTTGGCATTGCCGTTTTCAGCCTGCTTTTCGCCCTTTTCATGATCTATCGACGGATAAAAAACACATGGTAATTGTCACCGATAACGCCGCCCTGGAAAACGTCTGTGAGGCATTGAGCCAGACCGACTTTTTCGCCGTGGATACCGAATTTTTGCGCGAAAGCACCTATTGGTCCAAACTTTGCCTGATACAGGTGGCAGGCGGCGATGTTGAGGCCATTATCGATCCGCTGGCCGATGGGCTGGATATGCGCCCGTTCTTGTCGGTCATGGCCGACACCCGCATTACCAAGGTGTTTCATGCGGCCCGCCAGGATCTTGAAATTTTTTATCGCCTGATGGGACAGGTGCCCCTGCCCCTGTTTGACAGCCAGATTGCTGCCATGGCTGCGGGCCTGGGCGATTCCATCGGCTATGACACGCTGGTACAGAAAATGCTCAAGAAAAGCGTGGACAAAGGCTCGCGTTTTACTGACTGGTCACGGCGACCGCTTTCCGACAAGCAACTGATCTATGCCATTGGCGATGTCACCCATTTGCGTGATCTGTATCCCTTGTTGATTGGTCGCCTGAAGGACCGTGATCGGTTGAGCTGGGTTGATGAAGAAATGGCTGGCCTGACCAATCCCGCGATTTACCAGTTTGACCCGGAAGACGCCTGGCGCAGAATGAAAATTCGCAAATATTCGCCGCAATGGCTGGCCGTCATGCGACTGGTCACGCGCTGGCGCGAACGTGAGGCCCAAACCCGCGATAAACCGCGTGGGCGCATCCTGAAAGATGATGCCATATACGAGCTGGCGCAACAGGCCCCCCGGTCCATAGAGGCTTTGGGCAGGATGCGGGCCATCCCCAGAGGGTTTGAGCGCTCTTCCATGGCACAGGGCCTTTTGTCCACCATTAACGAAGCCATGTCGGATCCGGAAAAACATGCCCCGCAAATCTCCCGTCCGCCGGTTATGCCCTCTGGCCTTGGGCCGGTGGTTGAATTGCTAAAAGTATTATTGCGTATCAAGTCCGAAGAGCTGGGTGTGGCCCCTCGCCTGATTGCCAATGCCGCCGATATCGAACGCCTTGCGGCCTTTGATGATGCCGACATTCCTGCCTTGAAGGGCTGGCGCTATGAGGCATTTGGTAAAGAAGCCTTGCGTTTGAAAAAAGGTGAGCTTTCACTAACCCTGAAAGGCAAACGTGCCGTTATTGAGCCGCGTCAAGGTTAGGGCTCGGCCCGGTTTCAAGCCCCAAAGCGGCGGCCATTTCCTGTAGTCGTTTTTGGGCCCGGGCGGTGAGCAATTCCTGGGCATCATCACGGGCAACCAGATATAATTGATCATCCTGCAAATGCACATGCGTGCGTTTTAGCAATTTGGATGTGCGTCCCGAGACCGCGGCGGCGCATCGCAAGCTCATGCCCAGCCCCAAGGCCCAGTCTTTTTGCTCTTTGCCCAGCAAATGGCCAATCAGGCCACCGCGGGGTGGTGTTGTTTCCCCGCTGTAACGATAAAAAATACACAGGGCCAAGGCCACACGCTCTTCATGAGACAGGCCGGCAAAGGGGGCAAATAAAACAATATCAAAGGCAATCTGCGCCCGATGATCGGGGTGCAGACGCGCGCCAATATCCGCCAACCGACAGGCTGCTGCCATCATCAGATTGGTACGTGGCTCGCCAAATGGAGATTTGAGCACATCGCGCACCGGTTCCAACCAGCGCTGTACTTCGCTGCCAAAGCGCGAGGATGACCAATTTTGTTGTGCCAGGGCCTTCACCCCGGCAAGCACCGGATGCTTGGCTCGCGCCTTAGAGCCGAGTTCTTCATAAAGCAGGCCTTCGCGCAAGCCATAGCCGGAAATGGTCACGCTTTCAAAAAACTGACGCTGTAATATTCGCTCCAGCAACAGGGCCGCATAGGGCAATAAAGGCGCCCGCCGTGAAGAAAGACCCGGGGTACGCGCCAGCGAGGCCGGGCTTTGGGAACCCACCAGATGCACCAGCTCGAATGCTTCATCCCGGCTGATCCTATAATTATGCAAAACCCGCAAGGGATGCCCCCTCAGCGACATATTCACCAGTGCCAGAGAACGCCACGCCCCGCCAACGGCATAGAAACTGCCACTACCCTTGGTGGTGATTTGTGCCGAGGCTTCATCCAGTGCCTCATCAATGCGGGCGCTCATCGTCTTAATATCCATATCGCCGCCGGCACGCATGGCCAACGGCCCAAGGGGAAGGGAAATCCCCCGCTTTACCCTGCCCTTGCCGACCGGCACCAGTTCCAGCGAGGATCCGCCCAAATCACCAATTACCCCCACCGCATCCGGTGCCCCGGCGATTACGCCCAACGCAGACAGGCGAGCCTCTTCCAGGCCGGCAATGATCGATATGCGCAATCCGGTTTGGTCTTTGACCGCCTTGATAAAGTCCGCACCATCGTTGGCAATGCGCACAGCGGCGGTGGCCACGGCCAGAACATTACTGATCCCCCGGGCCTTGATGATGCGTTTATAACGTTTCAGGGCGGCCATGGCGGCCACGACGCCTTGCGGGTTCAACTTACCGGTCTGCGCCACCCCGCGCCCCAACCCGGCCAATACTTTCTCGTTAAAGATCGGCTGAAAAAACGTCTCATGAGTGCGAAACACAACCAGCCGGACAGAGTTGGACCCAACATCAATGACGGCCTTATCGATAAGACCGTTTGTGGTTTTCCCCCCCTTGGTTGCCATGCTTATACGCTCCGTGGTTGAACGAGCGGAGGTTGGTCATGTTTAAGTGCGCTGCCACGACCAGACAGGGATGGGTTGGTCATGAAATAGGTATGGGCACTAAAGGGTTTTTCGATGCCAGAAGTATCAACCCGTTCAAAGCTGCCATCCGGCCCCATAATCCAGCTCTGTGCTTGATCCTGTAAATTGGTCACCATAATCTGATACAATACCTGACGATGTACGGTTGGATTCTGGATGGGGCACAACACTTCAACCCGGCGATCCAGGTTGCGCGGCATCCAGTCCGCCGAAGAAATAAACACCAGAGCGTTGTTGGAGGGCATGGCCTTGCCATTGGCAAAACAGGCTATGCGCGAATGTTCCAAAAAGCGGCCGATAATGCTCTTCACCCGGATATTTTCAGATAGGCCCGGGACCCCGGGGCGCAGACAGCAAATGCCACGGATCACCAGATCAATCGGTACACCGGCGGCGCTGGCCGCGTAAAGCGCATCGATAACCTGGCTATCGACCAGTGCATTCAGTTTCACCCAAATCCCACTGGGTTTGCCGGCCCGGGCATTGTCGGCCTCGGCCGCAATCAGGCGCAACAAGGTGGATTTGCAATTCAGGGGCGATAAGGCAATGCGTTCCAGTGCTTCGGGCTGGGCATAACCGGTCACATAATTAAACACCCGCACCGCATCACGGCCAAAGGCTGGATCGGCGGTAAAGAGCGAAAGGTCCGTATAGACCCGCGCCGTTACCGGGTGATAATTGCCGGTACCAAAATGGGTATAGGTACGCAACTGGTCCCCTTCACGGCGTACCACCAGGCTCAACTTGGCGTGGGTTTTCCATTCAATAAAGCCATACACCACCTGCACCCCGGCGCGTTCCAAAGCACGGGCCAGGTTTAGATTGGTTTCCTCATCAAAGCGTGCTTTGAGCTCGATCAGGGCGGTGACGTTTTTGCCAGCTTCGGCCGCAGCAATCAGGGCGGCCACAATGGGCGAGCTTTTGGAGGTGCGATAGAGGGTCTGTTTTATCGTCACCACATTGGGATCGGCCACGGCCTGGCGCAAAAACTGCACCATCACATCAAAGGATTCATAGGGGTGGTGGATCAGAATATCCTTTTCACGGATTGCCGCAAAACAATCTCCACCGTGATCGCGAATACGTTCGGGAAAGCGCGGCTCGTAAGGCGGAAATTGCAGGTCAGAGCGTTCAGGTACGATCAGCTGGTCCAATTGACTGATCCCCAATATGCCATCCACCGGAGCCACATCACGCTGATCGGCACCCAATTGTTCGATGATAAACTGGCGCAGACTATCTGGTGTGCTGACATCGAATTTGACCCTCACCACCACGCCGCGGCGGCGTTCCCGGATCATGCTTTCAAATTGGCGCACCAGGTCTTCGGCTTCTTCCTCGATCTCAATATCGCTGTCTCGCAACAGGCGGAATGCCCCAGTTTCCTCGACAATATAGCTGGGAAAAATATCCTCAAAAAACAGCGCCAGCACTGATTCCAATGGCACATGGCGCTTGATGGCAAAGCCGTCTTCGGTTTTCTTGTGATCGTCCAATACCAAAAATCGCGGTACCCCCGATGGGATCGGCACCAGTGCATTCATTGGTTTGCCATCACGGGCGCGGCGCAGCCTTAGCACCAGCGCAAAGCCCAAATTGGGAATGAAGGGAAAGGGGTGTGCCGGATCAATGGCCAAAGGAGTGATCAGGGGGAAAATGCGCGTTATAAACAGATCATGCAGCCGTTGGCGGTCTTCTTCGCCCAAATCTTCGGCATTGGTTACACATACCCCGGCCTTGGCAAGATTGGGCAGCAATTCACGCCAGATGCGTTGTTGATCTTGCATCAACCGCCCGGCTTCCTGATTGATACGTTCCAATTGTTCCGACGGGGTCAGGCCATCTTGGCTTTTATGGCTGATGCCGGCACGAATTTGCGCGCGCAGCCCGGCAACCCGCACCATATAAAACTCGTCCAGGTTGGAGCCGGAAATGGACAGAAACCGCAAGCGCTCCAGCAGTGGGTGACAGGGGTTTTCCGCCTCCTGCAGGACGCGCATATTGAATTGCAGCCAGCTCAATTCGCGATTCAGAAATCGCGCCGAGGAGGTCATCAGCTCCTCATTGAGGGCATTTGCCGATGCACTGTCTTGGTTTTCCCGTTGCATCAGGGCATCTCTTCCTGTTCCATTTGAGCGATCACGGTACGCACCAGCGGCAACCGTATATTCTGTCTCTGATCATGACCTTTAGCATGGATACGTTCAACGGTCGTCAATGCCGCAGCGGTTGAACGCTCCATTCTGGTCAGCAGATAATCTATCACCGCCTGATCTACGGCAATCTGGCGATCTGCAAATAGTTTTTTAAGAACGCCGCCTAGTACCACATCATCGGGTTCTTCAATGCCCACATTATGCATGGCGGCCAGGCGCGATGTCAGGTCTGGCAAGTGGACCGGCCATAGGCGTGGCTTTAGTACACTGGTCAGCAAGACATGAACAGTACCCAAGGCGGCCTCATTGATTAATCTGAACAGGTTCTGTTCGTGCATATTCTCTGGCAAGTCTTCAATCAGCACACAGCCCTGGATGTTACGGGGAAGGTTAGGCAGGTTAAGCACTTGCCCGTCATTTTCCTCTATCCACAAGGCCGCCAGATGTGATTTTCCACAACCCATCGGTCCGGTCAGTGCCATTAATCCGCCTGGCCATTCCCGCCATGCCTTCAAGGCTTTGCGGGCCAATGCATTGCTGTGCCCTTCGACAAAGGTGTCGCGGCGATACGCACCGCCCCTGGGGGCCAGATCAAGCCAGAGTTGACGGGTTTGCACGATACCACCTCATGCAGGATTATTGTATGCGGGCCACCAGCCCAATATCTTCATTGCGTAGAATAATGCCTTTTTGTGCCAGGCGTCTGGCCAGTTGTTCTTCACTTCCAATATAGCTCAGCGTCAGCAATGCCCCGTCATAGCTAAGGGCGTCCAGGCGCGCTTCTTCGACCAGCGCCACCCCCCCCAAGGCATCGCGAAGGCGTTGCCATTCCGACAGTGTCTTGTAAAGCGCCGTCAAACGCACGCTCTGACGCATGTCGTCGCGCACAATGGCCTGTTGTTTCCAGTCTGTGTCCAGAACTTGCGCGATTTTATCCGCTGCGGCGAACAAGGCCTGCGCCAGCCATTGGGACTGGCGTGCGCTGAACGGAGCCATCCCTTCGAATGAGCCCATATCTACTATGGATTCAATCCCGTTTTCTCCGATCTGAACGCGCTGTGCCTTGATACGCACAGCATTTGAACCTTCAGGTTTGGCAGAGGCAATAATGACCTCCTTCACCCCCGCCCTGGCCGCCATGGTGCTTAGCAAACTATTATCAAAATTGGCCAATTGCCAGGCTTTCAGGGACGCGGCCTGTTCGTCCAGGTCCATACCTTGGGTGGCCAGTTTCAAAGGAACCAGATGGTTCTGAAATGCGGGACGCTTCAGAACCTTTGCAAAGGGATTATCGGTACTCAGGACAGGTTGCCCTTCTTCATTTTGCCATAGAGCTACAATTAAAACCGGGGCGGCCTGGCTTTCCACAAAAGGTAGATGATGGGCGCGCAAAAAGTTACGCACGGCCTGTGCATCAAAGGTTACGCTTAAATCCCCCAGATAACGCGAGCGGCTGCGCTTTTCATTGGCGATTTCAATGCCGGCGACCAATTGTTCGGCAATATCTTCGGTAATGATCAGTGGTGGGTCCAGCGCCAAACGATCCGATGGCAGGGTGATCCGGTCCAGCAATTGATAGGTGGCATCCAGTGTGCCGACGCGAATGGCCTGGGCCCGCGCCTTGGTGACATTGGCACCATAGGCATCAATTCGAACCCCGGTGATTTCAAATGGGCTGCCTGCCATGGCGGCTGTGGAAAAGACCAGGCCAGCCAGAAAAATGATCATTGCGCGTAACATGGGTGTTCCTGACATAATTACACCAAACCGGACTTTAATATAGACGATGCAGCCCCCTGAATGAAAGCCGCGACTTGCGCCTATTCTCACAATAGGTCATAGGGAGAAAACCGATGGGAATCAGCTGATGGTCAAACCACCAAAAACCAGTCTCAGCTATGCGCAAGCCGGCGTTGATATCAGCGCCGGAGACATACTGGTCTCCAAACTTCGCCACATAACCAGAAAAACGCACCGCCCAGGCGCCGATACCGGGTTGGGTGGTTTTGGTGGTGTTTTTGACCTCAAGGCCGCCGGGTATAAAGACCCGATACTGGTTTCTGGCACGGATGGTGTGGGGACCAAATTGAAAATTGCGGTGCAAAGTGACCAGATTGACACCGTTGGCATCGATCTGGTGGCCATGTGTGTCAATGACGTACTGGCTCAGGGGGCCGAACCGCTCTTTTTCCTGGATTATTTCGCCTGCGGACAGTTGGACCCAGAGGCCGCAGCCCGCGTCATTGCTGGCATTGCACAAGGGTGTGCACAGGCCGGATGCGCCCTGATTGGCGGTGAAACCGCCGAAATGCCAGGCATGTATACTGGCAAGGACTTTGATCTGGCCGGCTTTGTTGTCGGGGCCGCCGAGCGTAACGCCCTGTTGCCCACCAAAAACACCATGAAAGCCGGCGACACGTTGATAGCCCTTGGCTCTTCTGGCCCGCATTCCAACGGATATTCACTGATCCGGGCGGTGGTTGAACGAACTGAATTAGCTTGGTCTGATCCCTGCCCCTTTGCGCCAGATGCCACGCTGGCCGAGACCCTGCTCTGTCCGACCCGGATTTATGTGCGCTCATTGCTGCCCCATATTCATGCCGGTACGATCAAGGGATTGGCGCACATTACCGGTGGGGGATTAATCGAAAACCCACCGCGTATGTTGCCGGCCCATTTACATGCCAATATTGACGGAACTTCCTGGGAATGGCCGCCTGTATTCAAATGGTTGGCAGAAAATGGTGATATCTCGCAACACGAAATGCAACGCACCTTTAATTGCGGCATTGGTATGTTGTGTGTCGCCGACGCCGACACGGCACCGGGTATTGTGGATGCCCTGCAGGCGGCTGGCGAAGTGGCCTGGATAGCAGGCTGTTTGGAGGACGCAAATCCGTGAGTATTCCAGTGGCGGTGCTGATTTCGGGTCGTGGTTCCAACATGGAGGCCCTGATCAAGGCTGCTAACCGGCCCGGTTATCCTGCTCGAATTTCCCTGGTGATTTCCAATAAAAAAGAGGCAAAAGGCTTATCCATAGCGCAAGAATACGGGATCAGAACCCAGATCATTGCCCACGAGGATTATGAAACCCGAGAACACTTTGAGAGTGCTTTGCACAATGTCCTGATAGAGAACCAGATTCAACTGGTTTGTTTGGCCGGATTTATGCGGATTTTGGGGGCCGAATTTGTAGGCAAGTGGGCAGGTAAAATACTCAATATTCACCCCTCCCTTCTGCCCGCCCTGAAAGGGTTGAACACCCATGAGCGTGCCATACAGGCTAGGATGAGGCGCCATGGATGCACGGTCCATTTTGTCAGTGCAGAAATGGATGAAGGGCCGATCATTGCCCAGGCTGCGATACCTGTCCATGTCGATGATACCAGCGACACCCTTGCCAAGCGGGTGATCGAATCAGAACACTGGCTTTATCCAGCCTGCCTGAGATCTCTGGCGTGTGGTGATGTTCAGATGCCCAGGAAACCATAAAAAACCACGCATTCATGCCCCAATAACGGGCAGAAAACCGTATAACAGTAACAATTGCTTTGCGTGCGAAGAATAATCGTGTTCTAAATGTCACTATGGCAACGTAATTTCTGTTACTGCCTTCACCCAATCTGGCATTTTGCCGGCTCTGGGCCTAGAAAATTACATCATCCGACTGATTATTATGAGGCTGGCGCGCTGTCGGCCTGCCTAGACAGGAAATTATCTCTTATGAACACTTCATTCAAAAAGAATTTGGGACGCTTCGGTGGTGCGGTTAGCGTAGCTGCCCTTGCTTTTTCGGGCGCTCTGGCTCTGCCGGCAACGGCCCAGGAAGTCACCAACGACAATGGCCTGGACGTCATCATCGTAACGGCTCAAAAGCGTGCAGAAAATATTCAGGACGTGCCGATTTCCATCAGCACCATGAATGGCGACAATCTGGATAACATTCTTTCTGGCGGCGAAGATATTCTGGCTCTCTCCGGGAAAATCCCCAGCCTGAACATTGAATCTTCAAATGGCCGGGTTGCCCCTCGTTTCTATATCCGCGGTCTGGGCAACACAGATTTCGATCTGGCCGCTTCACAACCGGTTTCCGTCATCATGGATGACGTGGTTATGGAAAACGTGGCGCTGAAAAGCTTTCCACTGTTTGATATTGAACAGGTCGAAGTCCTGCGTGGGCCGCAAGGCACGCTCTTTGGTCGGAACACCACCGCCGGTATCGTTAAATTTGACAGCGTTCGTCCCAGCGACGAATTCGAAGTGGATACTACCGCAAGCTGGGGTCGCTTCAATACCATTCGCCTGACCGGTGCTATGGGTGGCGGCCTGATCAAAGACAAGCTGTCCATGCGGGTTTCAGGCCTGTTTGAACATCGTGATAACTGGGTAGATAATGGCTTTACCGGCGAGAAAAACGTCATTGGCGGCTTTGATGATGTTGCTGGTCGTATCCAATTCCTGTTTACGCCAACAGAGCGCTTTAGCGCCCTGTTGATTGGCCAGGCCCGTTCGATCAACGGCAACACGGCCACTTTGTTCCGTGCAAACATTTTCGACTCTGGCAGTAACCGACTGAACAAGAACTTTGTTCGCGATACTGTCTTTTTTGATGGTGGTGACAACAACTACCAAACCTATGACAATGCTGGCCTGACCCTGAAAATGGAATATGAGGCCGATGCCGTTACTTTTACCTCCATCACCTCGCTGCAAACCGTAGATGGTTCCAGTATTGGTGATATTGATGGTGGGTTTGGCGCCTCTTTCCTTCCCTTTATGGGCCCTGGCTTTATCCCCTTCCCATCTACCACCGAAGGTTCCATCAAGAACCACGACCAGTTCACCCAGGAATTCCGCCTCGCCAGTAATGGCAGCGGCCCAGCTAAGTGGCAGGTTGGTGCTTATTACTTCAACATGGATCTGGCTCTGGGAACCAACCCATTCTTTGTACCCGAAACAGTTCTGAAACAATCCAATAGCTCCTGGGCTGTATTTGGCCAGGGCAGCTATGATCTGACCGACCAGCTGACAGTTACTGCCGGTGTGCGTTACACAGAAGATAAAAAGCGCCTTGGTGCCATTGCTACAAACTTCCCAATTTCCAATGTTGATATCAAAGGTACAAAAGTCAGCTGGGATGTCAGCGCCAATTACGCCGCCACCGACAATGTAAGCCTTTACACCCGCGCGGCTCGCGGCTTCCGTGCTCCTTCGATCCAGGGTCGGGATGTGGCTTTCTTTGGTCAGCCGTCTTCGGCACGTTCTGAAACTATTGACTCCATCGAGACCGGTTTCAAATCCGAGCTTTATGACAACACCCTGCGTCTGAATGCCGACGTCTATTACTATCGCATTCAGGACATGCAGCTGACGGCGATTGGGGGTACCGGCAACTTCAACCAGTTGATCAATGCCAAAAAGGGCGTTGGATACGGCTTTGAATCCGATGTGGAATGGCTGGCTGCAGACTTTCTGGTCCTGACTGCTGGTTTTGCCCTTAACAAAACCGAATTCCGCGACCCAAATCTGACGGTTCCGGTTTGTGGTTCCGGTCAGTGTACGCCACTTGATCCGCTGGATGCCAATGGCAACGCGATCGTCAACGGCAACCCCTTCCCGCAAGCCCCGAAAATTACGGGTAACTTTACGGCCCGGTATTCTATTCCGGCTGGTCCAAACGGCGATTTCTACGTCTTTACCGATTGGTCCATTCAGGGCAAAACCAACTTCTTCCTGTATGAATCTGCTGAATTCAAAACTAGCGGCAACTTCGAAGGTGGTCTGCGCGTAGGCTATGCCCGTAATGACAAGGCGTTTGATTTTGGCTTCTACGTTCGCAACATCACCAATGAAAAGAACGTAATTGGCGGGATCGATTTCAACAACCTGACGGGCTTCACCAAAGATCCACGGACCTTTGGTATTTCCCTGACGATGCATCGTTAAAACACGATAACAAAAAGTTGATCAAAGGCCTGGCAATTTGCCGGGCCTTTTTTCTTGTCTGGAACACAAACTTATGTTCATTGTTTGTTTCCTTTTTAAAACCTCATGGTGACTCAAATTGATCAAACTCTTCCAGCCACCGCCCGGTCTTGGCGCAGCAAACCCCAGCCCCTTTTGTATAAAGCTGGAGGTTTTATTGAAAATGTCGGAACTCCCTTTTGAGATAAAATTCGAAGGTGATCCGCGCAAAGGCCCCACGGGAAAGATCCCCTTTATCGAAGATAATGGCACCCGTACTGGCGATTCCGGCCTTATTCAGCGCTATCTGGAACGCGAATATAATGTGGATTTTAATGCAGGCCTGAATGCGCGCCAAAAGGCCGAGAGTCTGGCCTTTACCCGGCTTGCCGATGAACACCTGTATTGGGCACTGGTGTATTCGCGCTGGCTGGAAGATGAAAACTGGGCCGTATTAAAACCGCTCTTCTTTGGTAAACTGCCGTTTCCCTTGCGGTTGATCGTGCCAAACATTGCCCGCAATGACTTGCGCAAAGCCCTGCATGGTCACGGAATTGGTCGCCATGACCGTGACACGTTATATGCGCTTGCCGCCGATGATTTAGCTGCCATTGCAGATTTTATCGGTGATCAGGATTTTGCCTTTGGTGATACGCCAAAGGCCGTGGATGCAGCGCTGTATGGACAGCTAAGCGGTATTATTGATGCGCCGTTTGATACGCCCCTTAAACGGGCAGCAATGTCCCATGAAGTTCTGCCGGCGTATTGTGCCCGTATGCGCGAACGCTTTTTCCCGGATCTCTAGCCAGCAGTCCTAGCCGTAAATCATGTGTGGCAAGGCCGTTGCCAGGCCGGGAAACAGCGCGACCAGTGCCATTACCAGAATCTGTATGGCCACAAAGGGTAAGGCACCACGGTATATGTGCCCGGTGGAGACTTCTTTGGGGGCCACGCCGCGCAAATAAAACAGGGCAAAACCAAAGGGTGGTGTTAAAAAACTGGTTTGCAGATTAATCGCCATCATCACGCCCAGCCAAATGGGATCCACCCCCATGCCCAGTAAAATCGGCCCCACAATGGGAACCACCACAAAGGTAATTTCAATAAAATCCAGAAAAAATCCCAACAGGAACATTACCAGCATTACCAGCACAACCGCACGCACCGACCCACCTCCTCCGGACAACAGCAAGTGTTCCACCGTATCATCGCCGCCAAGGCCACGAAAAACCAAGCTGAACAAAGTGGCCCCAATCAGAATGATGAAAACCATCGAGCTGATTTGCGCTGTGGACCGGCTAACGGCCTGTAACACCTGGGTTTTAAATAACCGCCATAAAGACACCCCGACGCCCAAAATCGCCGGAACAGTCAGCAGTATAGCCACCCCCTGGCCTATTTTTTCTGCCAGGCTGGTATCGCTACGGCCAAGGCGTAGATCCATCATCATCGCCAGGGCAATCATGCTGGCAAAGGCGGCGGCCCCGGCGAGTACCCATATGCGCCCCCAATCGCGCCCCCCTTTTGTAACTTCGCCCAAACGACTGGCTGCCAGGAACAGGGCACCCAGAGCACCAACGCCCGCCGCCTCGGTCACATCAGCAAGACCGCCCAGAATGGAGCCCAAAACCGCAAAAATAAGCAATAATGGAGGCAGTAACACGCCCAAAATTGCTCCCAGACTTGGGGCCTGCCCCTCTGCCTTTTTAACCGCCGGGGCCATTTGCGGGCGCAAATATGCCACCGTAATCATCCAGAGCAGATACAAAACCACCAGCAACAGGCCGGGCAACAAGGCACCGGCAAAAAGGTCGCCAACGGATATGGTGCGCGGCGCAAAATTACCGGCGTCCAATTGCGAGCGCTGATAGGCATTGGAAATCACATCTCCCAGTAGCACCAACACAATGGAGGGAGGAATGATCTGTCCCAAGGTGCCAGAGGCGGCAATGGCGCCGCACGAAAGCGAAGGGGAATAGCCATGGCGCAGCATGGTTGGCAAAGAGAGCAGCCCCATGGTTACCACCGTGGCGCCGACAATACCGGTGGAGGCAGCCAGCAAAGCGCCTACCAGAATCACAGAAATGCCCAAGCCACCGCGCAGGCGACCAAATAATCTTGCCATGGTTTCAAGAAGTTCTGCCGCTATGTTCGAGCGTTCCAGCATCACCCCCATAAACACAAACAGCGGCACTGCCAACATCACCTGTCGGGTCATAACGCCGCCATAAATGCGATTGGGAAAGGCGCTGAGCAAATGGGCTTCAAAATGTCCGGTCAGAATACCGATGCCAGCAAATAACAAGGCCACCCCGGCCAGGGCAAAGGCCACAGGATAGCCAGACAGTAATAATAATATCGCGGCAGCGAACATCAACAGGTCCAGGTGAGATAAGAGTAAATCCATCCCTAGACGTGCTCTTCGATCGTTTGTGGTGCAGGCATGGGGGCCCCATAAAGACAAAGCGCCGCCCGTAGAGCCATGGCCGAGCCCTGTGCCATCATCAAGGCCGCAAAGACAGGTATGGAGGTTTTCAAAAGATAGACCGCCTGCAAGCCATTGGCCTCGGCAGAACCTTCATGGAAGACCCAGGCGCGGGCAGCATAATTCCCACCATATTTGAAAATCAAAATCGCCACGGGCATCAATAAAAAACTGGCACCCAACAGGTCCACAATGGCTCGTCCCCGTTCCGATAATTTGGCATAATAGATATCCACACGCACATGCCCATTGGTCAGCAAAGTTGCCGGTGCCGCTAGCAAAAACAAAAGCGCATGCATGTAAATCACAGATTCCTGTGGTTTGATGGCGCTAAGGCCAAAGACATAACGAGTGATCACCAGGGCCGCTACCGTCAAGGCCATCATGGGGGCGAGCCATTTGGCGGACTCTATAATGGCCGAGCTGATCCGGTCCACCACGTGCACCAGACGTATGGATATCTCGACGAGGGTCTCGGCACGTCGCCCCAGAGCCCGTATAAACAACAGGGCAAAGGCCATAAGCAACAATGGCTGTGCCCAGAGCAGAGCCCAACTGAGCACCGTATTGGAAAACAAAAACGACATTAAAAACCGGCTAGAGAACGTAGACGCAAATAAGGGCCATCGGAGACCTGTGCCCAGGCACTGGCTTCGTTCAAAGCGACCATATAACTATCGTGAATGGCCTGGGTTTCCGGGTCAGACTGGCCAACCTCTGCCAACACTTTTTTAGTGGCCGCCCCCAGGGCTTTCCATATTTCATCCGAGAAATTGCGAACCTGTACCCCATGTTCGTCTTTCAGGGTTTTCAGGGCCTTGGCATTTTGCCAACTGAACTGGGCCAAAGATGTACTCATGGCCCAGCCACAAGCTCCCTTTACCGCCATTTGCTCTTGTGGACTAAGACTGTTCCAAACCTCAAGGTTGAAACCCAGGGCCACGGTTGAGCCCGGTTCATGAAAACCTGGGCCGTAATAATAGGGTGCTTCGCGATAAAACCCGAACGCCATATCATTCCATGGCCCCACCCATTCAGTGGCATCAATGGCCCCCGATTGCAGGGCCTGATAAATCGCCCCGCCGGCCAGCAATTTGGGGGATACCCCCAATTCGCGCATTACATCGCCACCAAGGCCAGGAATACGCATGATCAAGCCCTTGAGGTCATCCAGCGTATTGATTTCTTTTTTGAACCAGCCGCCCATCTGATGCCCCGTAGAGCCAGCCGGAAAGGCAATTAGGTTAAAACGCGCCGACAGCTTGTCCCACAAGGCCTTGCCGCCGCCATCATTAACCCAACCCAATTGTTCAATCGCCGTCATGCCAAAGGGCACAGCGGTAAAAAAGGCAAACCCCTTGGACTTGCCGACCCAATAGTATTCAGAGGCATGATAGATGTCGGCCGCGCCCGATGACACTGCATCAAATTCTTCATGGGCCGGTACCAGCTCGCCGGCGGCATACAGCTTTACGGCCAGCGTCCCCCCCGAAAGCGTGCCAATATTCTGGGAGATTTCCTCGGCAACCGTGCCTAGGCCTGGAAAGTTTTTGGGCCAGGCCGTCACCAACCTGAGCGTGCGGGCTTTTTTACGCAAAACCGCAGGCGAAGCCGGGCTGCCATCTTGGGATTGAGCACCAGATTTTGCACTTTGTGGACCGCCACACCCAGCCAGGGCCGCCCCAAGCCCCAGGCTGCCTGCGGTCAGTAAGGTTCTGCGTTTCATTATTCGCTTTTCTCCAGAATTTCCCAGCCATTGGGGCGTAAAACTTCCAAGGGCCTGTATTGGGCCTTGTAGCGCATCTTGTCACTGTTTTGTATCCAAAAACCAAGATAAACATAGGGCAGATTATTTTTTTGGGCCTGATCAATATGATCCAGAATGATATAGGTTCCCAATGACCGGGAAATCGATCCAGGATCATAAAAACTATAGACCAGCGAGGGGCCATCGCTGAGCTGATCCACCAGCGCCGCGGCCAGCAATTTCCCGCTATCATCGCGATATTCGCAAACCTGACTGCGCGCGGCGGAATCTTCCACCATGCTCAGATAATCAGCATACGACATGTCCTCCATACCGCCATCGGGATGGCGCGCCCGCACATAACGCAGCAATAATGCATAATGCTCATCACTGGCCAGGGCGGCCTCTATACTGCGGTTCAGATCGGCATTCTTTTTGAACACACGGCGCTGGGTGCGACTGGGTTTAAATTGTGCCGCCAAAACCCGTACCGAACGACAGGCCGAACAGTTTTCGCACGCCGGGCGATAAACAATATTTTGAGAGCGGCGAAACCCTGCCTGTGTCAGGCTGTCATTCAGTTCCGGTCCATCCAGAACATGCAAATGGGTAAACAGTTTGCGTTCCATTTTCCCCGGCAAATACGGACACGGCGCCGGAGCCGTCAGGAAGAACCGCAATTGTTTAAGGGGAAAGGGATGGGTCATGACAATACTTTATAACTCGCATTTCTTATCGCCTACAAACCAAAATAATAGGGTGCGATTAGCGAAAAAACCAGCCATATCAATACAACCAAAGGCCCTCCAACCCGCAAATAATCCATAAACCGATAATGCCCCGGCCCCATAACCAACAAATTGGTTTGATAGGCAATCGGCGTTGCAAAGGAACAGTTCGCCGCATAAATCACTGTCATCACCGCGGCCACGGCCAGCTTGTTTTCCATTTCCGGGGTGTCGGCAAACTTAATCGCAGCATTCATGGCGATAGGCGCAAAGAGCACCGCGGTGGCTGCATTGGACAAGATATTGGTCAGCACCGCCACCAGGGCAAATAGCCCAATCAACAGGGCCGTTGGTCCATAGGGCATGGCCGCTTGAACGGCGGCATTAGCTATCATTTCAGCAGCCCCGCTTTCCTGCAGGCTGGCTCCCATGGCAAAGGCCGCACCAATGAGCAGATAGATACGCAAATCAAGCGCTCTGGCCGCCTGACGCAAATTAAGGCATCCAAAGGCCACCATGGCGACGGCACCGCCAAGCGCCGCATCAACAATGGGTACCAAACCACTGGCTGCGGCCAATATCACCGCCCCGAAGATTAATCTGGCCCGCAAAGCCAGGCGGATATCGGGCACATCGGCCATCGACCATAACAGCACCAGCAAGTTTCGATCATGGCGCAGGGCACGCAAATCCGCACGAGATCCAAACAGCAACAAATCATCACCGGCTTGCAGGCGTATTGTGGAAAGCTTTTGGCGCACCATATGCGAGCGGCGCTGGATCCCCAGCACAATACAGCCAGTTCGCGCTCTCAAGCCGATTTGCTCCAGCGTGCGGCCTTCATAGCGCGATCCTGGTGCCACCACTGCCTCGGTTATAGCCAGTGCGCCTTCGGGATTGGCACTTTCCACAATGGCATCACCGCGCAGCATGCCGGTCAGCATGCCCGGATCGGAAATCAAAAGATCACTTAACACCTTGCGCGTGGCCGCCACTGTTAACACATCGCCTTCCTGCAAGGTCGCCTCTTCGCCATACGGGGGATAGAAAACCTTGTCGTCACGCTGAATCATACGGATGGTCAGGGTGTTCAGGTTCGGAAACATACCGGCCACCGGTGCTTCACCCAGATGCGGGTTCTTGGCCGTAATGACGATCTGGGCGATATATTGCCGGCCAGAGCTGCGCTCTTTCATCACGCCTTCGCGTTTAGGCAATAGACGCCCCCCCACCACCAACAGATACACCACCCCGGTTAGGGCGAAGACCAGTCCCAGAGGCGCCAGCGAAAAAAAGTCCAGGCGGATACCGTCTTCACGTTTCAGCACATCAGCCACCAATATATTGGTGGATGAGCCAATCAGCGTAGTCATGCCCGCCAAAATGGAAACATAAGATAAGGGGATCATCACCCGGGATGCCGAAGTGCCAACCCGCGAGGCAATCGCCACCAACACCGGAATAAACATCACCACCACCGGCGTGTTGTTGATAAAGGCGCTGATCAGCATGACAAAGCCAAATAATGCCCCCATGGTCAGGGTGGGGCGACGGTCATAAGAGGCCGCCAAAGCCCGCGAAGGCCCTTCCATGGCACCGGTATGAAACATGCCCTGCCCCACCACCAACAGGGCCAGAATGGCGATCAGCGCCGGATTGGAAAATCCAGCCAGAATTTCCTCTGCGCCAAAGGTGCTGTTGGGAACCGGCCATAACTGAAAGAGCAGCAAAAATACTGCTATGGCCGCCGCCGATATAATTTCAATGGCAAACAGCTCGAATGCATACAGGATCACAATCCCGGCCACGACAGCCAGAACCAGGATCATCCGTAAGAGCTGTGGGTCGTGCAGCACGGGTTTTCTCCTAGTGAATCAAACCAGCATACACAAAGGCTAGAGCATTTTATGATTCCATGGAATTTATTTGCTGCCCTCTGAAAATACACTAAGCTTTGCCTTTCATCGGAGAAATAACTTGCGCAACGCCCTTGGTTTTTTTGCTGTTTTTGCCCTGATTGTCGCCGCTTTGATGCTGGGCATTGGCGTATTGGCCCCCAATTTATTGCCCAATCCCGAAGATCGCGGCCAATTTGTCTTCCTGATCATTCTGGTGACCATGATCAGCACCGGTATATTCAGCGGCTCGCGGGCCAGAATTGGTCTTGCGCTGCGACAGGGTCTGATCTGGATCGGTATATTTTTATTGCTGATCACCCTTTATGCCTTTCGCCAAGACTTTGCCTTTGTCGGCAAGACGGTGATGGGAGAGCTGAGCCCCTCTCGTCCGCAAGCGATTTCCAACCAGGATCAAATCAATCAGAATGGCTCTGCGGTGGCCATTCGCAAAGCCTCTGACGGGCATTTCTGGGCCGAAGGCAGCGTTAACAATACCCATGTTCGCTTTATGGTCGATACCGGGGCCAGCAAAGTCGCCCTTACGCTCTCAGATGCTCGCCGTGCCGGATACAGAAAAGAAGATTTACGCTTCATTGTGCCGGTTAATACGGCCTCCGGACAGGTATTTGCTGCACCGGTCTTGATTGAAACCCTAAGCATTGGTGGCCTGAAAGTGCATAATGTTGACGCCCTGGTAATGAAGAAGGGCTTGGATACTTCCTTATTGGGGATGAGCTATCTTGGACGGCTGTCACGTTTTGAGGCCAGCCGCGATCAGCTTGTTTTACGGCGCTAGCTCAACACATCCCTTAGCATCAGGCCACCAGCAACTACCATCAATACCGCAAACAGGCGGCGCAAATGCTTGACCGGCAAGGCATGGGCCAAGGCCACCCCAACCGGGGCCATAAGGGCCGTCAGGCTGGCAATAAAGATAAAGCCCGCCACATTGACATAGCCAAATGAGAATACCGGCAGGTTTGGTACATTCCAACCTGCCAAGATAAAGCCAAGAGTGGCAGGAACGCCAATCGCCGCGCCAAAGCCCGCCGCGGTGCCGACGGCGCGGTGAATCGGTTTACCGCACAAGGTCATGATAATGACCCCGAAAATGCCGCCGCCAATGCCCGCCATGGCAGAAAACAAACCGACCATCATAGCCATTACGGCACTGGGGCCTTTGGACGGCATGGTATCGCGCAAGCGCCAGTCTGGCTGGCCAAAGCCCATTTGCACAGACAAAAGAATAAGAAATATGGCAAAGCCCATGGTCAATGCTTCGCCAGGAGCGGCACTGGCCGCAAATGCCCCCACCAGAGCCCCTGCCATAATCCAGGGTACCCAGAGTTTGAGAATACGCACATCCACCGCACCGCGTTTATAGTGCAACCAGGCTGAACGAATGGAGGTGGTGATGATGGTCGCCAAAGAGGTTGCCACGGCAGCTTTCATGCGCACCGCATCATCCACATCCAGAATGCCAAAGGCAGCATATAATGCCGGGACGATCACCACGCCGCCCCCCACACCAAACAGCCCGGCAATGATACCGGCAAAGGCCCCGGCCCCGATCAGGGCAACAATGAGTTGCCAATGTTCCGTGAAAACACTCATTACGCCGCCCATTTTTCACCCAATACAGCCTCGGCCGCCTTGGCAATCACCTCTGGTCCTGCCCCGGGTCTGGGGGCTTTTTCCGAAAGGATGCGCCGCCAGAGACGTGCTCCGGCTTCGCCTGCAAACAATCCAAATACATGCCGGGTAATGGCATGCAGTGGTGTTCCCTGGGCGGTTTCCTCTGCGGCATACTCCATCAGAGCCTGTGCTACTTCGGCCTTATTGGGTTTTGCGGTTTCATCCCCAAAAACCATGGTATCCACATCAGCCAATACCCATGGGGTTTGATAAGCGGCCCGCCCCAGCATGGCCCCATCCAGCATTTTGGTTTCTGCCAGCGCATGCGGCACATCACGCAAGCCACCATTCAGGATAATCGTCAGATCCGGCCAGGCCTCTTTGATGGTGCGCACCAGATCATAATCCAAAGGCGGAATGGTGCGGTTGTCCTTGGGACTTAGTCCTTTTAACCAGGCTTTACGCGCGTGAATAACAAAGGTCTCGCAAGGGGCTGCCTTCACGGTTTCAATAAAAGCAGGCAATGTCTCTTCGGGGTTTTGATCGTCAATACCAAGGCGGCATTTGACTGTCACCGGGACGGAAACTGCCGCCTTCATGGCGGCAACACATTCAGCCACACGGTCTGGCTCTGCCATCAAAGCGGCACCAAAGGCCCCTGATTGAACCCGATCGGACGGGCAACCTACATTCAGATTAATTTCGCTATAGCCGGCCTCTTCGGCCAGTTTTGCTGCGCTTGCCAATTCATCAGGTTCGGCACCACCTAATTGTAAAACCACCGGATGCTCAGCCGCATCAAAGCGCAAAAGCCGCACCGCATCGCCATGGATCAGTGCTTTGGCCGTCACCATTTCAGTGTATAATTGTGCATGCCTGCTGATCAGGCGGTGGAAAAACCGGCAATGCCGATCCGTCCAATCCATCATCGGCGCCACTGAAAGCATATGATTAGTCACAATTTTCATGGCAGTCTTATGGGCTGTATTGAGCGTAAATTCAAAAGCTAATCCCACCAGGTCTGAAATTCATTCCGGTTCAGCGATATCTGTGAAATGTCTTCAAGGGGAAAATTGTGGCGTAAAGATTGCTCGCTTAAATGCAGTACTATAGTATAAACACCAATATAACCGCGTTTTGTACAAAACCGGGGCGTGTTGTGTAATTGTGGAGGTTGCCCTGTCTCATATCGATGCATCTGCATTGCAGACAAAATCCAGTTTCAGATTAAAACGCGGTTTGTTTTCCCCCTATACCTCAATGGAAATCATAACCGCAGTCGCTATGGTTAGCGTTTTGGCGTTTATTGCGGCCCTGAACATACTGCCGGGTCAGTATAAGGCTCGTCTGGCAAGAGTGAGTCAGGATGTCTCCATCCTAAACAAAGCCATTGAAGACTATAAAGCATCCCATTTGCGCTACCCGTCTACAGAAGAAGGATTAGCCGCCCTGAAAAATGCTGATGCGTTTAAAAATGATCCCTGGGGCCATGCTTATCAGTATTTTTATTCAGCGCGTACCGGCCAGTTCAATGTGTACTCATTTGGAAATGATGGAAAGATTGGCGGCACAGGTAAGGCCAGAGACATAAGTCTTTTACCACCAACGCAATAGCGCTTAATAACTCAGGATAAGGGCAGCAGTCACGCTAAGCAAAATGCCCATCAGCAGGTTCAAAAACACGGCTGAACGGCCGCTGGACATATGCCGGTTTAAATAACTGCCGGCCAGCGTCCATGTGGTTGAAGATATAGAACCACACAACAAAAATATAATGCTGATGATCAGAGCTCGCAGCGACATATTGGGTGACAGATCTATATAGCCACCACCCACGGATAAACCAATAATGACCGCTTTGGGGTTTGCCCATTGAAACAAGGCCGCCTCATAAAAACGAAATGGCCTGGATTTGACCTTGGCTGGCGGTATGGGTTTTGACTGTCCCAAATGAAAAGCGGTTCTGAAAAACTGTATGGCCATCCAGAAAAGCCAGGCCGCCCCGATCATCTTGGCAATGGTGACCAGCCACGGACGATCATCCACCACCAGCCCAAGCCCAAAGACAAAAGCACTGAGCAGAGCAATGAATCCAAACTGTATGCCCAATATGTGCGGCAGGGTTTTGCGCCATCCAAACAACGCCCCCGATGACATCAACAGGAAATTGTTGGGCCCAGGCGTGATGGTGGTCATAAAGGCAAAGCCGATCAACGACAGAACAAGCGCGATATCCATGATGGCTTAGGCTTTCACACCATAGGCAATAAAGCCGGGGTTCAGATACGGGCGGGCCTGATTCGCCTTGCCATACAGAAATGGCGAACCATCCAGGTTTTCCACGCGCCCACCGGCGGCCGACAAAATGGCATGCCCCGCCGCCGTATCCCACTCCATCGTAGGGCCATGACGGGGATATACATCGGCCTGCCCCTCGGCCAGCAGGCAGAATTTCAAGGAACTACCTGCTGAAACGGTGTTGTTGATTTTATGTTCAGTCAGCCAGGCATTGGTCTCGTCAGAGCGATGTGAGCGCGAGGCCACAGCTATCAGGTTTAGCGGATCAGAACGACGTACAGAAATTGGCGTTTTCTCTGTGTCTGCAAAAATGTCGTACCGGTTGCAATCAATATCGGCTGCCCATGCCCCTTGCCCGCTCTGGCCCTCATAGAAACGTCCTGTGGCGGGCACATAAATCAACCCGTAATCCGGTTTACCATTTTCGATCAATCCAATATTAACTGTGAAATCGGTGCCGCCACGGATGAACTCCTTGGTGCCATCCAATGGATCCACCAAAAAGAATATTTCGGCGGTTTTGGGGACATTACCGGCTTCGGCGGCCTCTTCGGCTACCACAGGAATGTTTGGCACGGCCTCTTTTAGCGCCTCCAACAAGATCGCTTCGGCGCGAGTATCGGCCAGGGTTACAGGCGAGCCATCGCCTTTGATGGTGTGATCCCCGCCGTCGGCACGCACCGCCAAAATGACGCGCCCCGCGGCCAGCATGGCGTTACGGAGGGTTTGTTTTTGTGTCTCATTCAGCTTCACGTCAGACAATGCCTTTGGCCTCCAGAACCGAGAACACCTCTTCGGCCAGTTCTTCGGGAGTTTTGTCGGCTGCGTGCAGGTGAATTTCCGGATTTTCCGGCGCTTCATAGGGGCTATCAATACCGGTAAAGTTTTTGATCTTGCCGGCGCGGGCTTTTTTATAAAGCCCCTTTACGTCACGCTCTTCACATATTTCCAGCGGGGTATCCACAAACACTTCCACAAATTCACCCTCTTCGACCATCTGACGGGCCAGACGACGTTCCGAGCGAAACGGGGAAATAAACGACACCATGACCAGCAAGCCGGCATCCACCATCAATCGGGATACTTCGCCAATGCGACGAATGTTTTCCACCCGGTCCGCATCAGTAAATCCCAGATCGCGGTTCAAACCGTGACGCACATTATCACCGTCCAGCAAATAGGTGTGACCACCACGAGCCAGCAAACGTTTTTCCAGCAGATTGGCGATGGTGGATTTGCCTGAACCGGAAAGACCCGTGAACCACAGGACACAGGGTTTTTGCCCCTTCAGGGCGGCGCGCGCCTGTTTATCCACGTCCATGGCCTGCCAGTGCACATTATCGGCCCGGCGCAGGCCAAAGGCGATCATACCGGCCCCCACGGTTTCATTGCTCAGCTTGTCGACCAGAATAAAGCTGCCCATATCGCGGTTATTCTCGAACGTATCGAACACCACGGGATGATCCAGCGCCAGATTGCAATAACCGGTTTCGTTAAAGCCCAGCACCTTGCCGGCTTTGTGGCTGTTGTCTTCGTAATTGATAACGTATTTCAGTTCGGTCACGGCGGCATTGACGCTTTGCGCCCCCAGACGCAATTGCAATTGACGACCGGGAAGCAAGGGTTGCTGGTGCATCCAGATCACATGAGCGGCAAATTGATCACTGGCCGGCGGCGGATCGTCGGCCGCCGCAATTACATTGCCTCGGCTGATATCGCGCTCGTCCGCCAGCGTCACTGTCACGGCTTCGCCAATACCGGCGTTTTGGGCTTCCCCATCCGGGGTCAGAATAGAGGCAATTTTGGATAGCGCCCCCGAAGGCCCGATACGCACCGCATCGCCAACAGCAACCTGACCAGCACTGATGGTGCCGCTATAGCCGCGAAAATTGGCATTAGGACGGTTCACCCATTGCACCGGCAGGCGAAAGGCACTCACCTTCACATCATGGCTAGTATCAACGGTTTCCAGATGGTCCAGCAAAGTTGGCCCATCGTACCAGGTCATCGCCTCGCTGTGAGCGGAAAGATTATCGCCTGCCAAGGCAGAAAGCGGAATGGCTTGGATATCACAATCGCCCAGTTTTTGAGCAAAGGCAGCATAATCCGCGGCAATGGTATCAAATACATCCTGGCGATAATTGACCAGATCCATCTTGTTTACCGCCAGCACCAGATGGCGAATGCCCATCATGGATACAATTTTACTGTGCCGCTTGGTCTGTATCTGCAGGCCCTTGCTGGCATCCACCAGCAATATCGCCAGGTCAGAGTTTGATGCCCCGGTGGCCATATTACGGGTATATTGTTCGTGTCCCGGTGTATCAGCCACAATAAATTTGCGTTTTGGCGTCGAAAAATACCGATAGGCCACATCAATGGTGATGCCCTGTTCGCGCTCGGCCATCAGGCCATCCACCAACAACGAATAATCCAGCTCCGCCCCGGCACGGCCGCCGGCCTGGCTTTGCGCATGCAGACGGGCAAAACCGTCTTCGCTAACCTCGTTGCAATCAAACAGCAAATGCCCGATCAGCGTGCTTTTGCCATCATCCACGCTACCGCAGGTTAGAAACCGCAATAGGCCCTTTTCCTGTGCCACAGTCATCAGAAATAGCCTTCCTGCTTTTTCTTTTCCATGGAGCCGGCCTCGTCGTGGTCAATGGCCCGATTAGCGCGCTCGGAAAGATTAGAATGGGTCAGCTCGTCTACGATCTCGGACACCGTGGAGGCTTCGGATTCAATCGCCCCAGTTAGCGGATAACAGCCCAGCGTGCGAAAGCGCACCATGCGTTCCTCCACCTTTTCGCCCTCCGCCAGGGTCATGCGGTCATCATCCACCATGACCAACATGCCATCGCGTTTAACCACCGGCCGTTTGGCAGCAAAATAGAGCGGCACCAGGGGAATGTTTTCAGCTTCGATATAGGTCCACACATCCAGTTCAGTCCAGTTGGACATAGGAAATGCCCGTACACTCTCGCCAGGATTGATCCGCCCATTCAACAAATTCCAGAGTTCCGGGCGCTGGTTCTTGGCGTCCCAACGATGATTGGCGGAGCGAAAGGAAAATATGCGCTCTTTGGCGCGCGAAGCCTCTTCGTCGCGGCGTGCTCCGCCAATGGCCACATCGAACCCGTGCAGCGATAGAGCTTCCTTCAAGGCGGCGGTTTTCATGACGTCGGTATAACGGGCGCTGCCATGGGAAAAGGGCGTGATCCCTGCCTCTACCCCAGCCGTATTGGTATGCACAATCAGGTCCAGCCCAAGTTCGGCCATCAGCGCATCGCGAAAGGCAATCATTTCACGAAATTTCCAGGTGGTATCCACATGCAACAGGGCAAAGGGTGGTTTGGCCGGAGCAAAGGCCTTCATGGCCAAATGCAACAACACCGCCGAATCCTTGCCAATGGAATACATCAACACCGGGTTATCAAATTGCGCGGCAACTTCGCGCAAAATCATAATGCTCTGCGCTTCGAGTTGTCTAAGGTATGCAGGTTTTTGCGTCATAATGGCGGGTTTAACGGTCGGTGGCCCAGTTCACAACTGCCAGCAGCACGATTGTTTATCGCGTTTGCATTTCTTGCGTATTTTTCCGCAAAATATCGTAAAAATTGCGCACCGCCGCTACGTAATCCCGAGCCTGAAGACCATTGGCATACCCCCGTGGCAAGGTTTTGTAGGTTTTGGGATCTTCCATATCAATGAGAACCTCCCGCACATCGCGCCAAAGATTGGGGTTCAGACCACGGCTGGCGGCCAGGGCTCTGGCATCCATCATGTGGGCATAGCCCATATTATACGCCGCCAGAGCAAACCAGGTGCGGTCTTCGCCCATAATATCGGACGGCAGACGCCGCAAGAGACGGGCGAAATAGCGGGCTCCCCCGGTTATAGATTGCGCCGGGTCCAGCCGGTTGGTTACCCCGGCTTCGCGTGCACTGGTACGGGTGAGCATCATCATGCCGCGCACGCCAGTGTGACTGCGCGCATTGGGCCGCCAATGGCTTTCCCGCCAGGATATGGCGGCCAGCAATTCCCAGGGAACTTTATAGCGCTTGCCCGCCCGTTCGAACAAAGGACGAAATACCGGCAACCGCCCGCGAATGGCGCGGCGAAACCGCGCCAGATCGACATAATCAAAATCATTATCCGCCACCTGGAAATAGCGCTCTTTCAAAGTCTCCAGCAGATCACCTGTTTCCTCGCGCGCGAACCAGGCTTTCATATTACGTTCCAGGCTGATCGGCCGCCAGCTCAGCCCTCCGCCCAGCGCCCAGGCAATTGGCTGTGCCTCACTGAGAGCCATAGGACTGGTCAGTTCGGGCAAATAACGCCGGTTAAGATCAAATACATAACTGTCGGCCAACGTACAAAATTTCTTGCCATGCCCGATTAGCCCCAGCAGGTTTTCCACTGAAACGTTTTCACTAATTTTATATTGAATTTCCGGCTGTTGCTTTTGCAAATCAGTCAAGACTTCAACATAGGCAGAACCCGGCGCAATGCGTAAATCCACCGTGGCCAGATCCTCCAGCGTTTTGGGTTTGGGGCCACGACGACCACACACAAGACGGGTTTGCACCAGTAAATAACTTGGTCCAAAACGCAAAATGCGTTGACGTTCTGGCGTAATGGTCAGGCCAGCCGCGGCAAAGTCGGCCTTGTCCTGCATGACTGCGTCCAGCACGGCTTCTATGGTGGGGGCGGTTTCCATTTTCAGCTCAAGCCCCAAATGGGCCGCATAGGCATTGGCCAGATCATATTCGAAACCGGCGGGGCCTTCCCGATCCTCAAAATAAGTAGTGGGAGAGTTAAGGGTCACCACCCGTAATACGCCCCGATTTTGCGCTTCTCGTAATATTGACCCCTGATGATGCCTTTCCGTACCGCACGCACCCAATCCAAATACCAGCAAAATGATCGACAGTTTTAACGCCCGGCTAAGCAGGGGCGTGCTAGGGTTTTTATGGGTACAAGCGAGAGAACAGTCCATGGCCAAAGCAGTCTTTCATAAAAACCAGCGGGTGTATGTAAAACCTGTGGGCACCTGGTCCGTAATAGAACAGATCAAACCACAATGGGTCAAAAATGTTGAAGAACCCGTTCGCATTTATTACGAAGTTGGTCTGGGGCGGGATTTTACCGCCGATGAACTGACCGGCGAAGAACGCGATGAAAGTGCCGGCACCATCAAACACCAGAACTGGCGCATTCTGCGCGCTCGCAATAAATGGCAAACCCCCGAAGAATGCGCCCATCACCCGTTTCCTGGCACGTTTCCGGTGGTGGTTACCAACTCTAAGGACTGGGGTGGTTGGCGCACTCCTGGCGCGGAATATGACCGCGATCCCCAAGCCGTTGAAATGCAGGCGCGTATCATTGCCAATGGTTTGCGCCTGTTGAACATTGCAGAGCGTTTGGCCTCGGCCATTCAAAAAAGCGCAGGGGATGCTCCGGCCGAGTTGGTGGAACTGGCCCGCGAAGCCCGCGCCATTTCCCGTTTTGTCAATGATGTCCCCACCGCAGAACCGGAAACCGGAACGTCCTAACCTGCTTTTGTTTACAAATAGAAAGGCCCGCCAAGACGGATGTTCAAATCCCTCTTGCTTCACCGGCCTATTCGCGCTTAGCTTTGCGTTCGCATCGCGATGGGGGTGGTTTTTTTGAGTAAATTCCGTTTTTGGACCGCCACCGCCGTGGTCATAGCCAATATGATTGGCACCGGTGTGTTCACCAGTCTTGGCTATCAGCTACAGGATATTCGCGCCCCCTTTGTTTTGATGATGTTGTGGATCGTTGGCGGCATTGCCGCTTTGTGCGGCGCGATGAGTTATGCTGAGCTGGGGGCCGCCTTGCCCCGGTCCGGCGGTGAATATAACTTTTTGGGGCGAATCTATCACCCGGCTGCCGGATTTGTATCAGGGTGGATGTCTGCCCTGATTGGGTTTGCTGCCCCTACGGCTCTGGCCGCCATTACCTTTGGCACGTATTTTGTGTCCATATTGCCCGATGCCGGCTCTGGTCCCTGGGTAGTCAAGGCGCTGGCCGGTGCCTTGGTCCTGATCATGACCGTTATTCATTCCAGCACCCACAAAAACAGCGGTCGCACCCAAGTGGTCTTTACGGCCCTGAAAATTATTCTGATATGCCTTTTCTGCATTACCGCCCTGATTATGGTACCCACAGCCCAGCCCATCAGTGTATTGCCGGCAAAGGGTGATGTTCACTTGCTGTTTGGCAGCGCCTTTGCGGTTTCGCTGATTTATGTCAGCTATGCCTATACCGGCTGGAACGCAGCCACCTATCTTAGCGGCGAAGTTGAAAACCCACAGCGCATTTTGCCCTGGGTTTTGTTCACCGGCACATTTTTAGTAATGCTGCTCTATGTAGCGCTGAATTACATGTTTCTGCGTGTGGCGCCTATGGATGCGCTGGTGGGCAAGCTGGAAATTGGTTTTATTGCCGCCCAATACGCCTTTGGAGAAACCGGCGCCCGGCTGATCGGTATTATGCTGGCCCTATTACTGGTTTCCACAGTCAGTGCCATGGTGTTGGCTGGTCCTCGGGTTTTACAGGTGCTGGGCGAAGATTTTACCATTTTACGCCCCCTGTCCAAAACTAATAAGGATGGCATCCCGGTTTCCGCCATCTGGTTTCAATCCATTCTGACACTGGCCTTTATTATCACCTCCAGTTTTGAATCTATTTTGGTATTTTCAGGCATGTTGCTGGCGTTAAACAGTTTTGCGGCGGTGCTGGGCCTGTTTGTCTTGCGGTGGCGGCAACCTGATCTGCCGCGGCCCTATCGGGTTTTTGCTTTTCCGCTAACCCCATTGGTATTTCTATCGCTCACGGGATTTACCCTGCTTTATGTAGGGATCAGCCGTCCCACAGAGGCACTTTTTGCCCTGGCCATTGTGGTTTCCGGGTTGATTTTTTATGCCATGACCAAAATTCTGGACAAGCGTAAATCCCTGGCCGAATAAAAACCTTCTGGTATCAAAACACACCTGCGTTACTGGCGTTGAAATTTCAAAATCCCTATGTACGCTATATCTTGTAGTGCCCGTAAAATGCTGGCCGGGGCGGAGATAGTTATGAACATTGCCCAGATCAATGGCTTAACGCCAGACCTTTCCTATACCCCTGAAATTGCCGACGAAATGGCCCCGCTTTATGACAAGGTAAAAGACGTCATACCCCCTGTGGAATGGCCTGTTTTTGCGCCGCTGATCCGGGCCATCAACCAGCTTAAAGTAGAGCGCCACGCCATTATTCTGGCCCATAATTACCAGACGCCTGAAATCTTCCATGGGGTGGCTGATGTGGTTGGGGATTCCCTGCAATTGGCCCGCGAAGCCGCTAAGGCCGATGCCGATATAATCGTGCAATGTGGGGTACACTTTATGGCTGAAACCGCCAAATTGCTAAACCCGGACAAAACCGTTCTCATCCCCGATACCGGGGCCGGGTGCTCCCTGGCTGAATCCGTTACCCCTGCTGATATTCGTGACTTGCGCTGCCAATATCCCGGCGTGCCGGTGGTGACGTACATCAATACCAGCGCCGCCGTTAAGGCCGAATGCGATATATGTTGCACTTCGTCCAATGCAGTCAAAATTGTTGAATCTCTGGGTACAGAGCGCGTCATTCTGGTACCGGACGAGTTTTTGGCACGAAACGTCAATGCCCAGACAGAGGTGGATGTGATTGCCTTTTCCGGGCGCTGTGAAGTGCATGAGCGCTTTACCGTACAAGAACTGCGCGATTATCGGGCCGGTCATGATGGCCTGAAAATCATTGCCCACCCCGAATGCCCCCCCGAAGTGCTGGACGAGGCGGACTTCGCGGGCTCGACCGCGGGCATGATCAAATGGGTCCAGGATCATCAACCTCAAAAAGTGATGATGGTGACCGAATGTTCGATGAGCGATAATGTGGCCGTAGAAAACCCCAATGTCGAATTCATTCGCCCGTGTAATCTCTGCCCCCATATGAAGAAGATCACTTTGCAAAACATTCTTGAAGCCCTGCTTTACAACCGTCACGAAGTTCATATTGATCCGACAATCGCGGCCCCGGCACGGCGCGCCGTTGAACGCATGATTGACCTTGGCCGTTGACATGCACACACCGCCGCCAGACGCCCTCATCCTGCCCATCGTGCAAAAGGCGCTGGAGGAAGATCTGGCCAATGGTGGCGACATCACCAGCAATGCCCTGATCGCCCCCGATCAAATGGCAAAAGCGGTGATCGTGGCCCGACAGGATGGGCGCATTGCCGGTTTGAATTGCGCGCGCCTCGCCTTTGCGCAACTGGATGCCAATCTGGCCTTTACCGAACGTTTGCATGATGGGGACGATGCCAAGGCAGGTGATGTGGTGGCCAGCCTAAACGGCCCAGCGCGTGCCATCCTTGCCGGTGAGCGCGTGGCGCTTAACTTTCTTGGGCATTTAAGCGGCATTGCCACCATCACCCACGCCATGGTGACCAGACTGCAAGGCACAGATGCACGCCTCTGCTGTACCCGTAAAACCCTGCCAGGTTTGCGAAACCTGCAAAAATATGCGGTTCGGGTAGGTGGCGGGGTTAATCACCGCTTTGGTTTGGGTGATGCCATCCTTATCAAGGACAACCATATCCATGCCGCCGGTGACATCAAAAATGCCATTACACAAGCCCGCCAGCACGCCGGCCATATGACCAAAATAGAGATAGAAGTCGATACGCTGGACCAGTTACACGAAGCCCTACCCCACGGTCCAGACGTGATTATGCTGGACAATATGGACCTGAATACATTGAGGCAGGCCGTTGATATAATTGGCAGACGCGCCATTACCGAAGCCTCGGGCGGCGTGACCATAGACACCATTGCCGATATTGCCGCCACCGGCGTTGATGTGATCTCCACCAGTGCCATCACCATGAGCGCCCGGGCGCTGGATCTGGGGCTGGACTTTGTCTCATAACCGCGCCGCAATTTTATAAATATGATTGAGAATGAGGCCAGCTGTGCTAAACTTCTCTCATGCGCCCGCCATTATATCTTCGCACGCTGACGGACGATCTTGATCGCTGGATCCATGATGGTTTGGTATCATCGGATAATCGCGAGGCCATTCTGGCCAGTGTACAATCCCGAAAATCCGGCCCCACCGCCGTTGGCATTCTGGCCATGTTGGGAGCCATTTTTATGGCGCTTGCCGGGCTTAGCTTTATGGCGGCCAATTGGGGCGCCATTTCCAAACTATGGCGCCTTGGCTTTGTGCTTGCCATGATGTGGGGGGCCTTTGGCATCGCCATTTTGGCTATAAAACAAAAAACCATTGCCTTTGCCCATGCCTTTGCTTTGCTTGGAGCGGCGCTTTTTGGCATTGGCATCATGCTGGTGGCGCAAACCTTTAATATTTCTGCCCATTACCCCAATGGCATTCTGATCTGGTCAATTGGTACGCTTGGCGTTGCCTTGGCCATGCAATCGCGCCCGATCTTGCTATTTGCCTCCATGCTGGCGGCCTTATGGATGCTGGTCAGCTATTGGGGTCCCATGCCGGGCAACCCCTTAATGCTGACCTATGTGCCTTTGTTCCTTGCACTCTGGCTTGTAGCACGAAAAACACAGGCCATTGAAAGTGTTCATGTTATTGTCCTTTCCACCCTGGTTTTGGCAATCAATTTGATGGTCCTTTATTACCCCAGTGACCAGAATGCCCCCGCCGTTGGCGCGCTATACGGGGTCATGGCACTGGCCTTGATCTTGTGGGCAGGCATTGGACGTGACCGCACTGTTTTTGGCGCCGGAGCTCTGCAGATGTGGAGTGGTATCGCCCTTCTCATCTCATCCTTTTTGATACAATTCAGCTTTACCGATACCGTTACAAAAGGCAGCACCAATCCAGGTATTGTATGGATCATTCTGGCCAGCATCGGGTTCATCCTTACCCTGGGGGCGGCGGTTCTGATCTCGCGTTCTCAAGGCGCAAAATTGCGGTCCTTTCTTGTGCCCATACTGGCCGCCATCACTTTGTTGACGGCACCATGGCTGGATATGATGATCGGCAGCGTCCTGGCGCATATGCTCTATGGGGCCATCTTTTTTGCCGGGGCCGTTCTGGCCATCCTGCAAGGGGTTCAAAACCATTACAGAACCTTGTTATGGCTGGGTGGCATCGCCTTTGCCGCCGAAGCACTCTATGCCTATTTTGAAACCTTCAAGGACTTGCTCAGCACCTCGCTTTTCTTCTTCCTGGGCGGCGCATTGTTACTGGTTATGGCCTTGATTGCCATGCGTTTTAACAAACGTCTCAAAACGGGAGGCCAGCCATGAAACCCGCTTTTGGAATTTTCCTGATTGCCACCGCCATGAGCGCCTTTTTGATCTATATGGTCGTTCATCATGAAAACCAGCGCCGTGATGGACAGGAAATTATTCTGAGCATGGAGCCCATTGATCCGCGTTCGCTCTTTCGTGGCCATTATGTGCGCGTCCAGACTCCGTTAAGCCTGTTGGAGCCGAAAAATCTGCAAGGTGACAATTCCTTTGAACGAGGGCAGATCATTTACGTAACCATAGAGCCTAATCAGAACGGCAATTGGGAGGCGGTTTCCCTTTCCCATCAACGCCCTACATCATCACAAACCTTTATCAAGGGCCGAGTAAAACGCGCCCATAAACGCCTTCGCGTTGTCTATAATATTGAAAGCTATTTTGCCGACAAAGTCAGTGCGAAATTACTGGAAAAGCAATTGGCGGATCATGAGATGCGCCTGATCATTGCCCTTGGCAAGGATGGCAATGCCGTCATCAAAGGCATTCAGATTGATGGCGAACGCCAGATGGATCGGCTCTGGTAACCCCTCAGCCGCGCCGCAAATCCGGGTGCAGACTGGCCCCCAATATGTGATCGGACAACCCCAGGACATGATGCGTTCCACCCACGATTAACGGGTCAGGACCACGGACCAATTTATTATTTTTATTCGGGTATGGAAGACTTGCCAGTATATGTTGCATACATTCCAGACGGGCCCGTTTCTTGTCATCCGACTTGATGATGGTCCAGGGCGCATCGGCGGTATCGGTATAAAAGAACATGGCCTCCTTGGCCTCGGTATATTCAGCCCATTTATCAAAACTAGCCCGATCCACCGGCGATAATTTCCATTGTTTCAGCGGGTCTTGTTCTCTCGACTTAAACCGCCGGGCCTGTTCCTCCTGAGTTACGGAAAACCAGAATTTGAAAATCCGAATGCCCGAACGCACCAGCATGCGTTCCAACTCCGGTACCTGGCGCATGAACTCCAGATATTCATGGGGTTCGCAAAACTTCATCACCCGTTCGACCCCGGCCCGATTATACCAGGAACGGTCAAACAGAACGATCTCGCCGCCCGTTGGCAGATGACGGATATAACGCTGGAAAAACCATTGATTGCGTTCGCGTTCTGATGGCTTTGACAGGGCCACTACCCTCGCCGAACGTGGGTTAAGATGTTCGGTAATGCGTTTAATGGTACCGCCTTTGCCGGCGGCATCGCGGCCTTCAAAAATCATGATAATTTTTTCGCCGCTCTCCTCTACCCAACGCTGCATTTTCAGTAGTTCGACCTGTAATTCCGCTTTGTGTTTTTCATAGGCCTTGCGGCTCATTTTGCTTTTGTACGGATACACGCCATTTTCAAAGGCTTCGCGAATGGCATCGGGGTCATGGCGCATATCAGCCAGATGATGCAATGTTTCACCGGCATCATGGGCTACTGACTCTGTTTTTCCGTTGCTGGCTGGGGTCTTGGGTTTCGCTGCCTTATCGTTCATGAATTCGCCTTTTCGTGCTGATTTCATGAGTATGGCTGAAAATCCTTTACGTTACAAAGGCTCAAAAGAACATGGAGACGATATGCCGCGTTTATTCTTCAAACGGATCCACGGCGGCGTCCTGCATGGAAAACCCAAGGGCGTCAAAGCTTTGCTTCATGTGAGGCGGTAACGGAGCTTCGGCACTCAACATGCCACCATCAGGATGTGGCAGGCTGATGGCATGGGCATGCAGGTGCAATTGCTCTTCCAGACCACCTATTTCAGGCCGGTCACACATATATTTGCGATCTCCGGCAATGGCATGGCCCATCCCAGCCATGTGAAAGCGTAATTGGTGTGTACGGCCGGTTTCGGGGCGCAATGCCACCCACGCGGCCCGCTGTCCCGCCCGGGCCAGTACTGCATAGCGGGTACGCGCATAGCTGGCATCTGGATCACCATGGCGGGCGCTCATCATCACTTCGCGCCCCTTTTCGCCAAAGCCCTTTTTCATATAGCCGCTCAGCATGCCCAATTCTGGCCGTGGCACGCCCAAGACCAGCGCCCAATAGGTTTTTTGCGCCTTGCGCGATTGAAATGCCTTGGCCAATGCCGCCGTGGCGGCCACATCACGGCCCAGCAATAATACCCCCGAGGTGTCCCGGTCCAGCCGGTGCACCAGCCGGGGGCGTTCGCCCTTTTTGGCCAGTGCATCCAGCATGCCATCAATATGCCGATGGGTTTTGGTGCCCCCCTGCACCGCCAGCCCGGCGGGTTTGTTCAGCACAATCACCCGCGCATCTTTATAGATCACCATTTCGCGCAAAGCGGCCGCATCTTCGGCACTTACCCGGTTGAAGGGTTTTGGCTCCCCCGGTTCCGGCAGAGGCGGAATGCGCACTTGCATATTTTTTTCCAGGCGAAAGGATGACTTTACCCGTTTGCCATCAACCCGCACTTCGCCCTTGCGCAAATATTTTTCCAGCGCCCCGTGGCTTACATGGGGAAACCGGCGCTTGAACCAGCGGTCCAGACGCTGATCTTCTTCCCCCGCGGCCACCGCAATGGTTTGTACGCCACTCATGCGGCAAACAAACGCCGGGAGATATAAAGTCCAACGAACAGCGCCCCAATAGCAAATACGACCGAAATCCCGACATATCCAAACGCCGCGGCCCAGGCTTTGCGTTCTATCAACAGGGCAACTTCCAGCGAGAATGCCGAAAACGTAGTAAAACCACCCAATAGACCAACCCCCAGGAACAGGCGCAATTCCCGGCCACCATCAATCCCAAAGGCCAGCCACCCGGCCAGCATGCCCATAGCAAAACCACCAATAATATTCGCCATCAATGTACCCATGGGCAAACCCGGGCCAAAGGCATGTAAGGCATAGCGGCTAAGCAGATGTCGGGCACTGGCGCCCAAGGCCCCGCCGGCCGCGGTCAGGATAAGAGTTTTCATAATGCGCTGATACCGGCCCCACGGCCGCCGGGCAAGGGGATTGCCCGTAAACCCACCATTAAAATACACCATTTTACTGGTTTTTATTAAAGTGGGGATAAGACAAGGATATCCCCGTCATTTCAGGGGCAATCAGGGGTAAACAAAGGGCATTTCAGGGTCTGTTTTGCGCATTCTAGGGGCATTTAAGGGGCAAAGACGGTCATGCCGAGGGGTAAGCGCTGCCCCTCTTTGCCCCTTGGGTTTGCTATCCTCGGCGGAACTCCCTCGCCTCGGAGAGAGGGCAGGGGTGAGGGGATTGTGAAACAATGATAGTGCACTGTCTTTAAGTCCATGATCCCTCACCTTATTCCTCTCCCACCCGGGAGAGGAAAGAGATCGTCTCTATGCCGGCACCTCAACTTAGGAACAGGGGATAACAAAACCTTGTCCCACACCGGTGCTGGTGAGGTATCGTATTGGTGTTGTCGCCCCTGTTATTGCCGGATCCGTCCCGGCAATCCAAAGCAGGATTAATGCAAAACTGGATACCCCGGATAAACCGGGTAATGACAGATCGTGCTATCCATACTTCGATGCCCTTCGTGGGTGCGGCACACCCTCTCAGGGCAAAAGGAAACGTGATTTGCCGCCAAAGGGGGGTGTGATAGGTTTCTTTCATGAAACGCTTTTGGATCGCACTTGTACCCATTTTACTGATTGGTTTGCTGGCATCGTGCAGCACCACCCGGGTCTTGTTGCAAACGGCCCCGACCAAGCCCAAAGGCATGCTGGCCAGCCCGGCTTTGCCTCTAACCACGCTGGAAAACTGGCAACAAAGCGAAATACCCCGCATCAGGGCGTTGCTGGAAAATACCATTTACGGCACCTATCCATCCTCTCTGACGCTGGAACGTATTGAGCAGCGTATGTTGGAAAAGTCGCGCTTTGACGGCAGCGCCATGATCACGCTGGAAACCCTGCGCATCCGCAATCCCGCCACCGGGGTCTCGCGGGATTTTGGTCTGGTGATTGCTCGCCCTGTGGACGCGCCGGGCAATGTGCCGGTGATCATGATGGAAAATTTCTGCCCCAATACCGCCGTCATCCCTGTCCCCGAAGTGCCCAAGCCCAAGGGGGATTTCATGTCCTGTGAAGGCGGTGCGCTCAGCGGCGTTTTCACCTATTTTTTTGGCCGTTATATCAGCACTCCACCCATTGCCATGATCATGGCCCATGGTTATGCGCTGGCTTCGGTATTTCCTTCCGAGTTTATTCCCGATACCGCCGAGGAGGGCATAAAGGCGCTGGATCAGTTTTTTGCCGACCAGGATGAGGCCACACGCACCCATGCCATTATGGCCTGGGCGGCGGAATTTTCATTGCTTTCGCATTATCTGAAGGCGCAAGAGGGCTTTACCAAAACCATTGCCTATGGGCATTCGCGCTTTGCCAAGGCGGCCTTGGTGGCCGGCGCCTTTGATCCCAGTATTGATGCGGTGGTGGCGCACCAGTCGGGCACGGGCGGGGCGTCTTTGTCGCGCGATAAAACCGGCGAAGGGCTCGATTCCATCAGTAAAAATTACCCCCATTGGTTTTTGCCAAAATTTGCCACTTATGCACAAAACAAGGCGGCCTTGCCCCTTGACCAGCATTTCTTGCTGGCCCTGATGGCCCCCCGGCCGATGTTTTTGGGCAATGCCCGGCGCGATGTCTGGTCAGACCCTAATGGGGCCTTTCGCGCCGCCCAGGCCGCCTCCGCCGCCTATCGGCTTTATGGCCGCAAGGGCCTGCGCCAGAATACCTTAAAAGACTTTGACCCCGCCGCCGATATTGCCTTTTGGCTGCGCCCCGGCACCCACGGCGTGGTCAAAGAAGACTGGCCAGCCTTTTTGGAATTTCTGGACGCACATTTTAAGTAAGCTTGCATCCACCCTCCGCCTTGCTTGTCAAACTACAAATGTACCAAAAGGTTCCCATATGGTCCATTATGATGTATAGAGGAAACAAAGGAGCTATGCCATGTCAATTAATGTCAAACTTTCTGAAAAACTGGTGCGTGAGGCCCGAGCACATGGTTCTGTACATCATCGCTCTACCCCCAAACAAATCGAGTACTGGTCGCAGATCGGTAAAATTGCTGAGGACAATCCCGACCTGCCGTTTTCGCTGATACGGGATATTCTCATCGCCCAGACCGAAGAGGCGCTGGACGAGTATAGCTTTGGCTGATGCGTATCTTGCAAACTTCGGTTTTCAAACGATCCACAAAGCGTTTGAAACCAGTCCAGAAAAAAGAACTGGATGCGGCGGTACGCCTAATCGTAACCAAACCAGATACCGGGCAAATGAAAAAAGGCGATCTGGCGGGTGTGCGGGTTCATAAATTCCATATGCAAAAAGCTCAGGTTCTGTTGGCCTATACCTATGAGGATAACACCCTCACACTTTTGGCATTGGGTGCCCATGAAAATTTTTATCGTGATTTAAAACGCTGACATATTTTTCCTTCCCCCTTGAGGAGAAGGTGGGAATGAGGAGATTACATACAGGTCACCCCGGCCCTCGCCTTCGCAAGGGGTAAGTGGTCGGCCTCATTTTGGCGCATATATTTAGTGTGTCGGAGTCAGCCGCCCCCTTGCATTCCTTCCATTCCCACGTATAACGCGCCCTCCAGTATCCTTCGGGCTATAGGCATGCCTTGGGGGATCGTAATGCCTCTTTCTTTGGTGCGAACCGGGGAAAGAATTTTTCAGGAGAGCAAAATGCCAAAGATGAAGACCAAAAGCGGTGTGAAGAAACGCTTCAAACTCACCGCATCTGGCAAGGTAAAAAGCGGCCAGGCTGGTAAACAGCATGGCATGATCAAACGCACACCAAAGCAGATCCGCAATAAGCGCGGCACCGCTGTTTTAAGTGCGGCAGATGCCAAAATCGTCAAAAAGTTCATGCCATACGGCTGATTGTTCGTATTCGAACAATCACTACCCATTTTAAGGAGCGCACACCATGTCACGCGTAAAACGGGGCGTCACCAGCCACGCCCGTCACAAAAAAGTTCTAGATAAAGCCAAAGGCTATCGCGGTGCCCGCAAGAACACCATCAAGGTGGCTAAACAGGCCGTCGACAAAGCCGGCCAGTACGCCTATCGCGACCGCAAGGTTCGCAAGCGGAATTTCCGTAAACTGTGGATCACCCGGATTAATGCCGGCGCCCGCGCCAATGGCCTGACCTATGGCCGCTTCATCAATGGCCTGACCCTGGCCGGAATCGAAGTTGACCGCAAGGTGATGTCCGATCTGGCCATTCACGAGCCAGCCGCCTTTACCGTCCTGGTGGAAAAAGCCAAAGCGGCGCTGAAATAAACAGCCTGTCTTTTTCTTTTTCCACTTAAAACCCCGCAATCGGGGCATGGCCTCGTGCGTGCAAATCTGTTAGCCCGAGGCCATTATGGACGATACGCAAAAACTAGAAGATGAAATCACCGCCGCCATTGCCGGCGCCTCTGATGAGGCGGCGCTGGAGGCGGTGCGTGTGGATGCTCTTGGCAAAAAGGGACGCGTCAGCCTGTTGATGCGCGGCCTTGGCAAAATGACGCCTGAAGAGCGCCAAATTGCTGGCCCGGCGCTGAACGCGCTGAAAACCCGCCTAAATGATCTGATTGCGGCGCGCAAAGAAGCGCTGGTGGAACTGGCGCTAAACGCACGTCTGGCCACTGAAAAGGTCGATATATCCCTGCCGGCACGGGAACGCCCCATGGGCAGTATTCACCCGGTTTCTCAGGTGATGGACGAAGTGGCGGTGATCTTTGGCGATATGGGCTTTGCCGTCGCCGAAGGACCGGACATTGAAGACGACTTTCATAATTTCACCGCGCTGAACTTTCCGCCCGATCATCCGGCGCGGGACCAGCACGACACGTTCTTCTTGAATGAAAAAGAAGATGGCAGTCAGATGGTGTTGCGCACCCACACCAGCCCGGTTCAAATCCGCACCATGGTGACTGCGGTGGAGCGGGCCAAAAAGGCGGGCACTGATCTGGAGCCTATTCGCATTATTGCGCCGGGGCGCACCTATCGTTGCGATTCGGACCAGACCCACACGCCAATGTTTCATCAGGTCGAAGGTCTGGTGATCGACAAAGAAACCCATATGGGGCATCTGAAAGGCTGTTTAACGGATTTCATGGCGACGTTTTTTGAAACTGAGGTTTCCACCCGTTTTCGCCCGCACCATTTTCCCTTTACCGAACCCAGTGCCGAAATGGATATTGGTTATGCGCGCAAAGATGGTCAGATTTTGATCGGGCAGGGCGATGACTGGATGGAGATTTTGGGCTGTGGCATGGTGCATCCCAATGTGCTCACCTCGGTCGGGATTGACCCGGACATTTATCAGGGATTTGCCTTTGGTATGGGTATTGATCGGCTCGCTATGCTGAAATACGGCATTCCGGATTTGCGTGATTTCTTTGCTGCCGATGCGCGCTGGCTGAAGCATTATGGCTTTTCGCCGCTGTACCAGCCCAATCTGGCCACGGGGTTAAGCTCATGAAGTTCTCTATTTCCTGGCTGAAAGAACATCTGGACACCGATGCGTCTTTGAATGAAATCGTTGATGCCATGACTATGGCTGGCCTTGAGGTTGAGGCCGTGGAGGATCCGGCAGAAAAGCTGGCCGCCTTTTCTGTGGCCAAATGTGTGGGGGCGCAAAAGCACCCCAATGCAGATCGTTTGCAGGTGTGTACGGTGGAAACCAAAGACGGCGTCAAACAGATCGTTTGCGGCGCGCCAAATGCGCGGGCCGGTATCTGGGTGATTTATGCCCCCGTGGGATCTTAC
Organism: Robiginitomaculum sp.; assembly: GCA_015485335.1. Lineage (GTDB taxonomy): Bacteria > Pseudomonadota > Alphaproteobacteria > Caulobacterales > Maricaulaceae > Robiginitomaculum_B. The sequence goes on along the minus strand of WFTT01000093.1, from coordinate 9,087 downwards.
GTGCCCGGCATTGATGTGACCTTGAAAAAGGCCAAAATCCGCGATGTGGAAAGCCTGGGCATGATGTGTTCGGCCCGCGAGCTGGAGGCCGGGGATGATCATGACGGCATTATCGAACTTGCCGGCGATGACTGGGAAATTGGCGGCGAGGCGGCCGCCGCTTTGGGGCTGAACGATCCGGTAATTGATTTTGAAGTAACGCCAAATCGCCCGGACTGGCTGGGTGTGCGCGGCATTGCCCGCGATCTGGCCGCCGCGGGTCTGGGCACCTTGAAGCCCGACACCTTTGGCAAAGTGGCTGGCGGTTTTGATTGTCCGGTCGAAATTAAAATCGATGCGCCTGAGGCCTGCCCGGCCTTTGCCGGACGTGTGGTGCGGGGCGTTAAAAACGGCCCATCGCCAGAATGGCTGCAACAGCGGCTGTTGGCCATTGGTCTGCGCCCGATCAGCGCGCTGGTCGATATTACCAATTATCTTTCTTATGATCGTGACCGGCCCTTGCACGTTTATGACGTGGCCAAACTCTCCGGCCCGATCCGGGCGCGTTGGGGCAATGCTGAGCGTTTCGAGGCGCTGGACGGCAAGGAATATGATGTAACGTCTGCCATGTGCGCCATCGCTGATGATGAACGGGTTCTGGGCCTTGGCGGGGTGATGGGCGGCACGTATTCCGGCTGCACCGATGGGACCACCGATGTGCTGATTGAATGCGCTTATTTTGACCCCAAAATCACCCGCGCCACGGGCCGGGCGACGGGCATTGAATCGGATGCCAAATATCGTTTCGAGCGCGGCATAGATCCGGCAAGTTTAGAAAGCGGCCTGGATGCGGCAACGCAAATGGTGCTGGAGCTGTGCGGCGGCGAAGCCTCGCACGCCGTGATGGCAGGCAAGCCGCCGACCTTTGAACGCACCATTGAATTTCCGGTATCCGAGGTCAAACGCCTGACCGGGCTGGACCTTGAACCAACCGAAATCGCCAGCATTTTGCAACGCCTTGGTTTTGGCGGCGAAATGAGCGGCGCAACATGGCAGGTCAGCGTGCCAAGCTGGCGCGGTGATGCGGCGGGCAAAGCGGATCTTGTCGAGGAGATCGCCCGCATTTACGGCTTTGATAAACTGCCGCAAGTGTCTTTGCGCCGCGCCCCGGGGGCGGTCAAACCATTGGCCACGCCCTTGCAAAACCGGGCCCGTCTGGGCCGCCGGGCGCTGGCGGGCGTAGGCTATCTGGATGCGGTGACGTGGAGCTTTTGTGCCCGTGATGATGCGGCGCTATTTGGCGGCGGCAGCGATGATCTGGTGCTGGCCAATCCCATCTCGTCCGAGCTGGATTGTATGCGCCCCAGCGCGCTGATCCACCTGGTTCGCGCCGCACAGCGCAATGCCGATCGCGGTGTTGCAGACCTAAGCCTGATGGAAATTGGTCCAGTTTATCATAATGATAGCCCGGATGGGCAGCGCCTTAGCCTTGCGGGCGTGGTGCGTTCCAACCCGCGTCGTCACTGGGCGGGTACGCGTACGGTGGACGTGTTTGATATCAAGGGTGATGTGCAATTGGCGCTTTCGGCCATGGGCGCGCCGGTGGGCAATTTGCAAATTTCTGATCAAACCAGTGCCTATTGGCATCCTGGCCGTTCCGGCGCTTTGCGTTTGGGGCCAAAGGTCTTGGCTGAATTCGGGGAAATCCATCCGGGTATTTTGGCCAAAATGGGCATTGATGGTCCGTTATTGGGCTTTGAGATCTGGCCCGAGGCCATGCCGGCGCGGCGCGCCAAGGCCGGGCGCAGTAAAGGCGCACAGAACAAAAGCGATCTTTTGCCACTGGCCCGCGATTTTGCCTTTGTGGTGGATGCGGATCTGCCGGCAGAAACGCTGGTGCGCGCGGCCAAAGGGGCCGACAAGGTGCTGATCAAGGATGTGAACCTGTTTGATGTATATGCCGGTAAAGGCGTTGAAGAGGGCAAAAAGTCCCTCGCCATCGAAGTTACCATCCAGCCAATAGATGCCACGCTGACCGATGCACAGATCGACGTATTGAGCAAAGCCATTATCGCCAAAGTGGAAAAAGCCACCGGCGGCGTGCTGCGGGGCTAGATCATAGGGCAATAAAGCTCTTGGCCTTAGCATGAAACGCCGTTTAAATGTGTCGGCGGGCGGCCCAAAACTGTGTGTCAGGCCCCCATGGGAAAGCCAGTAACACTGCCTGTTAAAACGGACAAATCGTTGCTGTGGTTTTGGCGCGAAAGGGCAGTGGGGATATGAGCGATAACGTTCTGGCAAAGGGCATAAAGCTGCACCAGCTTTTTACCATTGGCTTTGGGACCATTGTGGGGGTTGGCTGGCTGATGATGGCCGGGGGCTGGATAGAAAAGGCGGGCACCCTGGGGGCTTCTCTCGCATTTTTGTTCGGGGCGCTGGCCATTATCATTATTGGCCTTTGCTATGGCGAAATGGGGTTACTGTTTCCCCAATCTGGTGGCGAGGTCGTCTATGCCTATGAAGGCTTTGGCACACCTCTATCCTATGCCATTGGATGGTTTCTGGTGCTGATTTTTGTGGCTGCCTGTTCTTTTGAAGCGGTCTCTACGGCCTGGATTCTCACGGTGATTTTTCCCGCGATCAAAGGGCCGGTGCTCTATGAATTTCTGGGGGCGAGGGTCACTGTTTCCTCATTGCTGATCGGCCTGGGGGGGATGGCCTTTCTGATTGGACTGAACTGGCGGGGCGGTTCCACCTCGGCCCGATTTCAGGATTTTGCCATCATCCTCTTTACCGTGGCGGCGGCGGTTTTCATTCTGGCCGGCATTTTTGGCGGCCGTCTTGAAAATGCATATCCCCTGTTTGTCAAAAGCGCGGGCGGGCATGTCTGGCCCGGCGTGCTGGCGGTACTGGCCACGGTGCCGGCCTGGTATGGCGGGTTTAACGCCATGTTGCAGGGATTGGGCGAGGTAAAGGATACTGGCACCCCTAAAACCTTCACCTATGTCCTGGTGCTCACCCTGGTGGCGGCGGGGCTGTTTTATATTGGGGTGATCATATCGGTTGGTATGGCGGTTCCCCGCGCCCAACTTCTCTCCGCAGACTTACCGGTTGCGGCAGCATTTTTCTCTGCCTTTGGCAGTCCCATTCTGGGCTATAGCGTCTTGTTTGCAGGACTGTTGGGCATTATCACTACCTGGAATGCCATGCTTTTTGCCGGGGCCCGTGTCCTTTTTGGCCTGGGGCGGGCGCGGATGCTGCCTGGCATATTTGCCACCGTGCATCCCCGTTATGGATCCCCGTCTTTTGCCATTTTGTTTGTCGGGATTTGCGGGTCCATCGGGGCGCTGGCGGGACGCAATGCGCTGGAGCCGATCCTGAATTTGATCGGCATATGCTTTTCCTTTGCCTATCTGGTGGTAGCGCTAAGCTTGCTGAGACTGCGCCAGAAAAGGCCCGATCTGGATCGTCCATACCGGGTGCCGGGCTATCCGGTAATTCCCTGGCTTGCGGTGGCGTTTTCGGTAACGTTTCTGGTGTTGGCGGTCGTGAATATTTGGAACTCTTCACCCTTGCCTTTCCCTCTCGAGTTTATCGTATTTGCCATCTGGGTGAGCCTGGGCGTGCTCAGTTGGCGCGCCGCCAGCGGCGTCCGCAACGGGATCAGCGAAGACGAAAGGCGCCATTTGATCCACGCCAGATAACTTTGTACCCAGTGGCAGGATACCGCCTGAATCAAGTCATGATCATCAGCGTCACCCCCGATGAAAATCGGGGGCCAGTAAAGAGGCTTGGATGGAGACCGGTTTTATCGGCATGACGAAGAGCTGCATATAACTGCTAAGTGTTTTCTGCTTATGCTTGCCCTGCGGCACCGCGTCGCCATAAAAAATATAGCCAGATAGTAACAACTGTTATAATGCGAAGTCATGACACATCATGATGACAAACCTTTTGCGGCGGATGCCTATTTTCTGGGCCCCAAGTCCGAGAATGGCCCCTGGGTGCGCGGGGAATTTCAGGCCATTCTGGATCATTGGTTTGATTGGCGCCGGTCCTTATTTGCCGATGACCCGGAGGCCATATCCGAGGCACGGCGCCTGTCGCCGGCGTTCCTGCACGAACGCGAAGTGCTGGGTCAGGAATTACGCAATCTGTTGGATATGCTGCGTTCCGAAGTGCCCAAATTCACCCCGCGTTATATCGGCCACATGGTGTCCGAGCTGTCTTTGCCGGCGCTGTTTGGCCATTTTGCCACGCTTCTGCACAACCCCAATAACACCTCGCGCGAAGTGGCCAAGGTTGGCGCGCGGATGGAATCCGAGGCCATCGCCATGCTGGCCAAAATGGTGGGCTATGAGCCCAAACTGGCGCAGGGCCATTTCACCAGTGGCGGCACCATGGCGAATTTCGAGGCGGTGTGGCGGGCGCGTTACCGGATGGATCATGGTTTGTCGCTGGGCCTGGTGCTGGCCGAACGCGATGGGGATAAACTGGACCCGTTTGCGGCGGCCCATATGGGGTGGCGCGCGTTTGAACAGATAAGCCAGGAACGGGATGTGGATGAAGAGGCCTTGCGCGGTGCCAGCATGGTGTTGGGCAACCCGTTTGAAGTGGCACGGCGCATTGGCAAATGCACCGGCCGTGATTATCTGGGGCCGGTGCTGATCACCCCGGGGAACAAGCATTTTTCCTGGCAAAAGGCGGCCAATCTTTTTGGACTGGGCGAGGATTCTTTCTGGAATACGCCGCTGGATGCCTATGGCCGGGTGGATCTGGATGCACTGGCCGGGCGGGTAAATGACGCCCGTGATACCGGGCGCCCGGTGCTGTGTCTGACCAGTGTGACCGGCACCACCGAGGCCGGCGAGATCGACCCGGTGGACCGGGTGGCCGATATGCTGGATCAATTGAAGGAAGAGGGCATCCATATCTGGCACCATGTGGATGCGGCCTATGGCGGATTTTTCTGCACGCTTTTGGGCGGCCCGGATGAAGGGGTGCTGGCCATTGAACAACGATCGGCGTTGCGCGCCATTTCGCGTTCCCAATCGGTAACCATTGATCCTCACAAGCTGGGCTATGTGCCTTATTCATGCGGTGCCTTTGTATGTCGGGACGAGCACGCCTATCGGGCATCCAGCTTTCAGGCCCCCTATATTGACCGGGCCGACACAAAGGATAAATGGCGCTGTACGCTGGAGGGATCGCGTTCGGGCGCCGGGGCCGCGGCCACCTGGCTGACCGGGAAAACCCTGGGCTTTGGCCCCAAAAAGTTCGGCAAGATCATGGCTGCCGGCATTGAGGCCCGTAAAACCTTCCAGGAGGCCCTGGCTCGCGCCAATCTGTTGGTGCGACCATTAGAGCCGGCCGATACCAATATTTTGTGCTTCTCGCTGGCCAAGCCGGGTGAGGCGCTCAGCCAGTCCAATGCCCGCACCCTGGCGGTCTATACAAAGTTTCAGCAAAACCCGGATTTTTCCATTTCCAAAACTGTATTGGGGGCGGCCAGCTATGATGCGCTGATTGATCGTCATGTAGCGGGCTATGGCGGCGTGCGCGATGAAGATCGTCTGGCCCTGTTGCGGCTGGTGTTTATGAACCCGTTTTGGGGCAGCGATGAGGCCCGCAATGCCCTGATGCCGGAATTCATTGCCTTGCTGGGTGAATTTACCAAATAAAGTATTCTTTTTTCCGACAGAAAGTGCACCTCTTTACCGTTAGAGGCATATCGACATCCATACGATCATTGAAAATCCGGGGGTGGCGAAGAGGGATGTATTGAACGGAGGATCATCATGATCTTTACATCAAAAGACATCATAAGAACGTTTGTGGCCCTCATGACGGCAATGGGGATTATCGCCTTCAGCGGAGTGCCGGCCAATGCCCATGCCACGCGCCACCATCACCATCATGGCAAACACGTCAATGTACGGGTCAATATCGGTGGTGGTTATGTGCGCCCACATTATTATTACGCACCGGCACCGGTGGTTTATGTTGCACCGCCAAAACGATCCTGCACCCGGGTGCGCCGTGATGGCTGGTATCGAGGGCACCCGGCGCTGGTATCAAATCGGGTCTGTTTTAACGTCTATGGCGAAGCCTTTGTACAGCCAGACACAAAGCGGTTGGTCCATTATTACTAGGGTCCTGCTCCTAGCGTTGGATTTCTTATTGTCGCCTCAGCCGTGTATGACCCCGCTCTGTTGTTCGGGGTCATGTTCTGCCTTGCTGATATTTAACTGTTCCCATTGACCGCACGGCGATACACAAGCACTGGGTTATATTAAGGGGCATCATCATGCGTAAATTCTTTCTGGCCGGTGCGGCCGTTTCCACTCTTTTTTTTGTGGCGGCGTGCAGCGGGCCACCGGCCCAGAACGGGGAGGATGCTCGCCCCGAAAACATAAAACAGGACGTGAGCATGAGCGATAATCCCCTACTGGCTGAATATGCCGGTCCCTATGGCGGTACGCCCGCCTTTGATAAGGCCAGGGTAAGCGATCTGAAACCAGCGCTGGAAGCCGGCATGGCCAAAAACCTGGCCGAAATCGATGCCATTACCGCGAATCGGGACGCCCCGACCTTTGAAAATACCATTGTGGCGCTGGAGCGTTCGGGCCGTGATCTGAACCGGGTCTTCACCTATTGGGGGATCTGGTCCTCCAATATGTCCTCACCGGAATTTCGTGCCATTCAGGGCGAAATGGCCCCGAAACTTTCTGAATTTGGTTCCAAAATTACGCAAAATGCAGCGCTTTTTGCCCGCGTCAAAGCAGTTTATGAGGGCGAGGAAACGAAAACCTTGCGCCCGGATCAACAACGTCTGGTGAAACTGACCTATGACAGTTTTGCCCGCAATGGGGCAACGCTTTCTGGCCCCGATAAAAAACGCTATGCCGAGATCAACTCAAAACTGGCTGAGCTGCATACCAAGTTTGGCAATAATGTGTTGGCCGACGAAGAGGGCTATGTCACCTATATCACCAAGGATCAGTTGGGCGGCCTGCCAGACAGTTTTATCAAAGCGGCGGCTTCGGCGGCCAAGGCCCGCGATCATGAGGGCGAGTACGCCATTACCAATACCCGCTCGTCCATGTCGCCATTTCTGACCTATTCAGACGAACGCGATGTGCGCGAAAAGGTCTGGCGCACCTATTACAGCCGCGGCGATAATGGCGATGCGCACGACAATAACGCCATTATTGCGCAAATTCTGAACCTTCGAAACGAACGGGTGCATTTGCTGGGCTATGACAATTATGCCTCATGGCGGCTGGAAAACCGCATGGCCAAAACCCCTGAACGCGCGCTGGCGCTGATGGAGGCGGTCTGGCCCGCAGCGCTCGCCCGGGTGAAAGAAGAAGTGGCCGACATGCAGGCGATTGCCGATAAGGAAGGCGCGGGTATTACTATCGAGCCATGGGATTATCGCTATTACGCCGAAAAGGTGCGCAAGGCCAAATACGATCTGAACTCAGACGAAGTGAAGCAATATCTGCAATTGGAAAAACTGCGCGATGCTTTGTTCTTTGTGGCGGGCGAGCTGTTCAATTTTGAATTTACCGCACTGCCCGATGGCGAAGTGCCGGTGTTTCACGAGGATGTGCATGTCTGGCGTGTCACCGATCGGACTAGTGGCAAGGAGATCGGCCTTTGGTATCTGGATCCCTATGCCCGGCCCGGCAAGCGCTCGGGCGCCTGGGCCACCACTTATCGCTCCTATGAAAACATCGATGGGCCGCAAACCGTGCTGGCATCCAACAATTCAAACTTTATCAAGGGTGAGCCCGGCGAGCCGGTGCTGATCTCCTGGGATGATGCCAGCACGCTATTCCACGAATTCGGCCACGCGCTGCACTTCTTCTCGGCCAAGGTGGATTACCCGACCCTGAACGGTGGCGTGCGCGATTATACCGAGTTTCAATCGCAATTGCTGGAGCGCTGGCTCTCGACCGATAAAGTTATCAATCAATTCCTGGTGCATTACAAAACCGGCAAGCCGATCCCGGCGTCGCTGGTGGCCAAGATCAAGGCGGCGGCCACCTTTAATCAGGGCTTTGCCACCACCGAATACCTGGCTTCGGCCCTGATGGATATGCGTTATCACACGGTGGATCCCACTGGTATTGATCCGGACAAATTCGAGCGGGAAAACATGATTGCCCTTAACGCGCCCAAGGAAATTCCCATGCGCCACCGCAGCACGCAATTTGGCCATATCTTCTCTGGGGAGGGCTATTCGGCGGGTTATTATGGCTATATGTGGGCCGATGTATTGACCGCCGATGCGGCGGAGGCCTTTGCCGAGGCCCCGGGTGGGTTCTATGACAAAGAGGTTGCCAAAAAGCTGGTGGATAATCTCTTTGCGCCGCGAAACTCCATTGATCCGGCCGAGGCATATCGCGCCTTTCGGGGCCGCGATGCCAACATCGATGCGTTGATGCGTGATCGCGGTTTTCCGGTTCCCAAAAAGGATAGCAAACCTTAAGACTGGCCCATGACCAGTATTTATATTGATGCCGATGCCTGCCCGGTTCTTGTGTCCTCAAGTAGCGGGCGTCAGCACCGCGATAGGACAAATGAAAATTAATGGCATGACCAGTATTTATATTGATGCCGATGCCTGCCCCGTCAAAGACGAAACCTTGCGCGTTGCCGACCGGCACAAGGTACAGGTCTATATTGTCTCCAATGGCGGGCTGCGGCCCAATCATCACCCGTTGGTGGAAAATATTATCGTCGCCGCTGGTCCCGATGTGGCCGATGACTGGATCGCCGAACGGGCAGGGCCAGGCGATGTGGTCATTACCGGCGATATTCCACTGGCCAGCCGGTGCATTGCCGCGGGGGCGCGGGTGCTGCAACACAATGGCGAAATTTTCACCCCGGAAAATATCGGCCATATCCTTGCCACCCGCGATCTGATGACGGATTTGCGCAGCGCCAACCCCCTGATGCAGGGGGGCGGCAAGGCCTTTACCAAGGCCGACCGCTCGCGCTTTTTGGATGGGCTGGAACGCGAAATGCGCAAAGCGGGGTAGGGGGGGCTCGCTCTCATCACCCCGGCCTTGATCCGGGGCCGAGGGTGAAGGGTAGTGA
>WFTT01000092.1 GCA_015485335.1 Robiginitomaculum sp. | reverse complement strand
GTATCATGCAGCCAAAAACCAAAACCAGTCTTTGCGTGACCGGCACCGGTTATGATGTGCATCGCCTGATCCCTGGCACGCAGATGATGCTGTGTGGGGTGCCAATCAAGGGTGATCTGGCCCTGCAGGGCCATTCCGATGCGGATGCGGCGCTGCACGCGCTGACTGATGCCCTGTTGGGTACCATTGGCGCGGGCGATATTGGCGATCATTTCCCGCCCAGTGATTCACAATGGAAGAATGTGGATTCCACGGTTTTTCTGCAAAAGGCACTGGATCTGCTTGGGCAGCAAAATGCCCGCCTACGACATGTTGATTTAACGATTATTTGCGAGAAACCCAAAATAAAACCCCATCGCGAAGCCATGTGCGCCCGCCTCGGGGAACTTCTGGGGCTGGAACCATCACATATCAGCATCAAAGCCACCACAACCGAAGGGCTAGGCTTTACCGGACGTGGTGAAGGCCTTGCGGTCATGGCCACCGTTACCGTCAACCGCTAGCTGTCCTTAATTGAGTTTTTGCGGGACAATCGCTTTTTACGACGGTAACCTCGCCTGTCTGTCTATGATTTCCACGAGGCCATTATGTTTTCCGAAGAAGTTTTATCGCTAGTCGAAACGGCCTTGCAAACGGCACGGGATCATCATGCGATGATCACCACGGCGGAAAGCTGTACCGGTGGGCTGGTCAGTGCGGCCTTGACGGCGGTTGCTGGCTCTTCGGATGTATTTGATTGTGGATTTTCCACCTATTCCTACAAGGCAAAATCTTCGCTGTTGGGCGTACCCCAAAGCATACTGGTCGAGCATGGCGCGGTCAGTGAAACCGTAGCCAGGCTGATGGCAGAAGGGGCGCTGGCCCATTCCGTTGCGGATGTATCAGTGGCGCTGACAGGCATTGCCGGGCCCGGTGGCGGTTTGACAGACAAACCCATAGGCACGGTCTGTTTTGCCTGCGCACGCATTGGCTATAAAACCCGCAGCCTGACCCGACAGTTTGGCAATCCCGGTCGGCCTATTGTGCGCATGGAAAGCGTCAAGGTTGCCCTGGGTATGTTGATCGAGGCGTTTGATTAAAGACTTTTGATGGCCGCGATCTGGGCCTGCATATCTTCTTCCGGACCGCCGACGGTCTCGAAACGCTCGGCGGCTCGGCGTTCAAAGGCCCGCATGATCGAGGCAGCCGCCCGATCCTCTTTGGTGCTGAGTAATTGGCTGAGAAACGGGATATTCAGCTCGTAATCTACCTTGAACTCAACAAAGGATGAGCCGTCTTCCAGCGCATGAATGCGCCAGGAATTATTCAATTTACGAAATGGCCCTCTGGCCAGTTTTACCTCTACGGTTCTGGCCTGGTCATTCAAATGTACATGGGTGGAAAACCGCTCTCGTATGAACTGATAACGGATGCGCACTTCGGCCAGCAATGTGCGGATGCCTTCGTGAGTATAATCATCTTTTACCCGTACGGCACTGATGAATTTGATGAAATTAGGGTAATCACCAATATCCGATGCCAGGGTGAATACATCATCGGGGGAAAAGGCCACCCGTTTCCAGATATGATGTCGGGCCAAGGTTCAGGACTTTCCGCTGGATTTGTTTTCTTGCCGGGCGCGGGCCTGTTGCAATTGTGCAAAGTCCTCGCCGGCATGGTGGCTGGACCGGGTCAGCGGCGAAGAAGAGACCATCAAAAACCCTTTTGAGCGGGCCAGCACTTCGTAGTTTTCAAACTCTTCCGGCGTAACAAAACGGTCCACCCGCGCATGTTTGCGCGTGGGTTGCAGGTATTGTCCAATGGTAATGAAATCCACATTAGCCGAGCGCATATCATCCATCACCTGCATGACCTCTTCGCGGGTTTCGCCAAGGCCGACCATCAGGCCGGATTTGGTAAACTGGTTTGGATCGCGTTCTTTCACGCTTTGTAACAGGCGCAGGGAATGGAAATATCGCGCTCCGGGGCGGATAGACAGATAAAGCCGCGGCACGGTTTCCAGATTGTGGTTAAACACATCCGGGCGTGCATCAATGACGATTTCAGCGGCATTGCCCTTGCGCAAAAAGTCCGGGGTCAGGATTTCAATGGTCGTATCAGGTGCGGCCTTGCGTATGGCACGCACAGTTTTGGCAAAATGCGCCGCCCCACCATCTTCCAGATCATCCCGGTCAACCGAGGTGACCACCACATGGCGCAAGCCCATTTCCACCACGGCGCGGGCGGCGTTTTGTGGCTCGTCCGGGTCCAGAGGCGCCGGCTTGCCAGTACGCACATTGCAAAAGGCACAGGCCCGGGTGCAGGTGTCGCCCATAATCATCAAGGTCGCGTGCTTTTTATCCCAACACTCACCAAGGTTTGGACAGGCCGCTTCTTCGCAAACGGTAAAGAGGCCCTTTTCCTTCACAATGGCGCGGGTTTCCAGATAGCCCTTGCCAACCGGTGCTTTGACGCGAATCCACGAAGGCTTGCGTTGTATCGGAGAATCCTCGCGATTACGCTTTTCCGGATGACGGTGCGTCTGTTTTGCTTTGGTGGTGTCGATTAATGTAGCCATGGGTGCAAAATGAACCTGATTGTACAGGTGCGCAAGAGTGAGTGTTCAGTCAGATGGTGTCAGGGACCAGTTAAAGGGTTTTGCCTCATCGCCAAAGCGAAAATACTGGCTTTGGGTTTGACCATTCAGGGTCAGGTTGACCAGATTGACCTGGTCATCAAAGGCGTCATGCAACAGGGTATCCTCAACCATCAGGATATCGCCGGGTTTGGGGCGCGGCACCGTGAAATAAACATAGATAAATTCGCCATCCGGCTCTGCACCCACATAGTTGAGGGAAAGTCGTTTACCATTAATCGTAATGGTGAATTTGGCGGCACAATATTCGCCAATCCGGTCTATGCCCTCTGTAGTTTCTTCCCATCCGCTCATCACCTTATAGAAAAGTCTGGGCTCCAGATCATGGGCATAAAGCCGATGAGTGATCTCTATATCCTGATTGACTTTGCTGGGCGCAATTTCCGTCAAGCCGGCATGGGCACGGTGGGCGAAGGCGGGCTGAACAGAAAACGCCCCCATTAAAAGCATCAGCAAAAGGCAAAAGCGCCAAAGGTTTCCCTTTGACGCCCCTGCTCTCGTCTGCTTGATGGCGTGATTCATTCGCCTTATTTACCTTTTTTGCTTTTTTTGGCCTTGTGCAGAGTCAGGCTGTCACGGGTGACCGCTTTTTCCATTTTCTGCATCAGGTTCTTTTTGGTTTTACGACGTTCGTACACTTCCAGACGAGACGGTAAAATACGACGCGGATAGGCATTGTTGTCCATATCCACATCGGCAGTTTCCCAATTGGGATCAACCATTACCGAGACCAGCTCTTTGGGGCTCATCACCCGCACCGTCACGGTGTGAGGATTATTTTTCCAGACCTCGGCCGGCAGACGGCGGGATTGCTTGCTGCCATCGGCGTATTCCAGCTCGAGAAGGATTGGCATGACCAGACCGCCCTTATTGGTGAAGGTCATGAAGTAGAAGTTTTCCTTGGAAGCCAGAATATCTTTTTTCCATGGCTCCATCTTTTTCAGGCTTTTCTTGTATTTCTTGCGCTGTCCAGGTGAAACCGTGTGTTTCCCATTCTTGTTATAGAAATCAATGACCGATGGGTCTTTGTCGGCCCATTTTTCAATATCGGCATTACGAGTGATCGACAAAGGCACAGGCTCGGTCTTGTCTCTTTCGATAAGATAGTCGGCCTCGGTGTCTGGATTTTGGGTATTGATTGTACCCTTGACCACTTTGTCGATGGAAATGTCCACATGGTCGGTCGAATAGAACCAACCGCGCCAGAACCAGTCCAGATCAACGCCGGATACTTCTTCCATGGTGCGGAAGAAATCATACGGGGTCGGGCGTTTGAAACGCCAGCGATTGGCATAGGTGGAAAATGCCTTGTCGAACAGTTCACGACCCAAAATGGTTTCGCGCAAAATGTTCAGGGCCGTTGCCGGTTTGCCATAGGCATTGTTACCAAACTGCAGAATAGATTCTGAATTGGTCATGATCGGCACCTGATTTTCCGATTTCATATAACCAGTAATCTTTGCCGGATCACCACGCCATGAAGGATAATCATCTTCCCAGAGGCGTTCAGACAGGAATTGGGTAAAGGTATTAAGGCCTTCATCCATCCAGGTCCATTGGCGCTCGTCCGAATTGACCGTCATGGGAAAGAACCCATGACCGATTTCGTGAATAATCACCGAAATCAAACCGTATTTAGTACGCCGGGAATAGGTAAGGTTGCCCTCATCATCCTTGGTCGGGCGCGGCCCGTTAAAGGTGATCATCGGGTATTCCATGCCGCCGACCGGTCCATTGACCGAAATGGCCTTGGGCCAGGGGTAAGGCGTAGAAAACTTTGAATATACGGCCAGCGTATGGGCAACCGATTTGGTTGAATACGCCGACCAGAGCGGCTCTGCCTCTTTGGGATAAAAAGACATGGCCATAATGGTATCGGGGGATCCATCCAGGCCCAGTTTTACACCCATGCTGTCCCAAATAAACTTGCGTGAAGCCGCCCAGGCAAAATCGCGCACATCATCGGCATGGAATTTCCAGGTCCGCGTTCCCTTCGCATTGCCCTTTTCGGCACTGGCCGCCTCGGCTGGTGTGACAATAAAGACCGGGCTTTTGGCGGTTTTGGCATTTTTAAGCCGGGCGCGCTGGGTGCTGGTCAACACCTCATCGGGGTTCAATAAATCCCCGGTTGAAGCCACAACCAGATCAGAAGGCACCGTGATCTCCACGTCATAGGAACCAAATTCCAGCGTAAATTCGCCGCGTCCCATAAAGGTTTTATTGTGCCAGCCTTCATAGTCGGAAAATACGGAAATCCGTGGATACCATTGCGAAATCTCAAAGATGCAATTGCCGTCTTCGTCTTTTTTGGTGAAGCATTCATAGCCACCACGGCCACCCATGACTTTGGCCTCTACGATGTTATAGGCATAGCCGATGGTAAATTGCGTTTTTTCACCGGGAGCCAGTGGCGCAGGCAAATCGATACGCATCATGGTGTCGACGATGGTATAGGGAAGCGGCGCGCCCTTGGCGTCGGTTACGCCAGAGATATCATAGCCGCCTTTGAATTTTTCCATTCGCAAAGCACGCCGGGCCGCACTGTAAGAAATTTTTTCTGACGAGCCCGTGGTCGCCGCCATTTCCCCAAGAGAATCATTGCGAAAACGGTTCTGGTCCAGTTGCACCCACAGGAAAGGCAGGGTTTCGGGCGAATTATTGGTGTAAATGATACTGGAACTGCCGCTCAGGCGCCGTTTATCCTCATCCAGTGTTACCTTGATGACGTAATCGGCCTCTTGCTGCCAATATTGTGGTCCTGGCGCCCCGGTGGCAGAGCGCACACCATTGGGCGTTGGCCAGTCTTCATCTTCCAGTTGACGAAACTTGTCTTCGAATGATCCTTTGGTCTGACGTATTGGATCTGCAAAAACAGGTGTGGCAATAACAGAAAATAACGCAACTGCGCCCAAAATGCGGTGCATGGCAAAGCCCTCCTAAATCCCAGAACTCTGGCCTAGCAAAAGCGCAACCGTATTACCAGCACCCCTACGTTACGAATCTTTCATATAGCCGTGAGTTCACAACCTGACGTTTTTGAAAGCTGTCCCGGTGCTTTGCATTCACTGCTTAAATGGCTAGTCTGTCCCTTTGTGGGGAAAGCCCATTTGGTTTTGGGGCAGTAATAAAGTCGGGGTCTTATGTCTACGTACCGTCCAAGCAAAGCAAGAAAATCAATATTTGCGGCTCTTTTAAGGGCAAGACGTCAATTTGGCGGCAATACCGTTGCTATTGTCGATGCGGACGACCGCACCTTTACCTATACCGAGCTTATACGGGCGGCCTTTGCCCTTGGCAGTGTGTTGCGACGCCATACCAAATCGGGTGAAAAGGTCGGTATTTTACTACCCACCGGCGCGGGTTCTATCATCGCGTTTTTTGCACTTTTGGCCTATGGCCGAGTGCCGGCCATGCTCAATTTTACCGCCGGGCCGCGCAATCTCAGGGCCGCTTTCAAGGTGGCCGAAATCACCACCATCATTACTGCACATCGTTTTATTTCGCTGGCCAAGCTGGAAAAACTGGAAGAAACACTCAAAAACGAGATCAACATTCTCTACCTTGAAGATGTTCGCGAAGAGATTGGTTTGGTTGATAAAATTGCCGGTGCGGTTGGCCCCATCCTGCCATTTGCGTTTCGGGCTCATCCCTCACCCGATGCCCCGGGCGTTATTCTCTTTACCTCCGGCACCGAAGGCGACCCCAAGGGCGTCGTGCTCAGCCACAGCAATGTAGTGGCCAATGTGGAACAGATTCGCGCCCACATCGCCCTGCGCACCACAGATGTGGTCTTTAATCCCCTGCCGACCTTTCATTGTTTTGGCCTGACTGGCGGCGCGCTATTACCCTTGTTCAGCGGCATGAAAGCGGCGCTGTATCCCTCGCCTTTGCACGTAAAAATCATCCCTGAACGGGTGCGCACCACCGGCGCTACAGTGCTGTTTGCCACCGACACCTTCCTTAGCCGTTATTCCCGCGCCGGCAATCAGGGCGATCTGGACGGTCTGCGCTTTGCCGTTTGCGGCGCCGAACGGGTGCGCGATGAAACCCGCGCCGCGGTAAAAAAGAAATATGGCCTGCAGGTGTTAGAGGGCTATGGCGTTACCGAGGCTTCTCCCGTCATTGCGGTCAATACCCCGGAAGACAACCGCCCCGGCACCGTTGGCCGGCTGATCCCCGGCATGGAATCCCGTCTGGAACCCGTACCCGGCATAGAAAAGGGCGGCCGGTTGTTTGTTCGCGGTCCGAATGTCATGCAGGGCTATATCAAACCCGAACACCCTGGCGAGATCATCCCTCTGGAGGATGGCTGGTATGATACAGGCGATATCGTTGAAATTGACGAGAGCGGTTATGTCGCCATTCGAGGACGTGCCAAGCGCTTTGCCAAAATTGCAGGCGAAATGGTTTCGCTGGCCGTGGTAGAAAATTGCGCCACCGCGATCTGGCCGGAAAACCAGCACGTTGCCATCACCCGGGCTGATCCCAGCAGGGGCGAACAGATCATCCTGATTTCTGATTATGCCGATGCCGATCGCGCCACCTTGCTGACTTGGGCGCAATCTCATGGCGTGCCGGAACTGGCAGTGCCTAAAAAGATTATTTTTGTACCAACCATCCCGGTTTTGGGGTCGGGAAAGGTCGATTTTGTCAGTGCTGCCAAGCTATTGGATGAAGACGCCGAAGCCTGACCCAACCTGCATAGGAAACCCAAATGCTGCGCCTGATCCTGATTGCATTCTTTTCTTTGATGGCCGTCTTAGCACGTGCCGCTGAGCCACCACGCGATACCTTGTGGCTGACCACTACCATACGGGCTGCCCCGGGGGAGTTAAAGAATCTGATCGAGGATCTAAAAACACTGGAAAAACAGGGATTTTATTCTCATGGGGATCGGATTGCGCCACTGATCCTGCGTCACAGTCAGGGGGATCAATGGGATTTAATGCTGTTGGAACCCATCGGCAGTTTTAGTGAATTCTTTGCGCCGGAACGCCTGAAAAGCGAGGCCCGCAACACCTTTGAATCGGCGCAAATCCTGGGCAATCTGGAAGGGCGCATTGCCTATAAGGACGAATTGTTTGCCTTTGGCCCTTCGTATGAATTCGTCGATGCTTACGCCAAAGGGAAGAATTTTTTCCATATTGAAATGTTCGAGGCTCTACCGGGCATGAACCAAAAGCTGTTGGAACAGCGCGAAATGGAAAACGCCTATCTGGAGGCTACCAAACGGCGCGGCAATCTGATCTTTGATGGGGTGATGGGCACCAATGTGGATAGCTTTACCATTGGGGCCTATGACAATCTGGCGGCCTTTGCGACCCGTCCTGACCTGAAAGAAGGGGCCTCGCTAAAGGCGGCCAAAGACGCCGGTTTTACAGATGATAACAGCATTGGTTTCTATTTACGCACCTTGATATCCGCGCATCACGATACATTGGCAAACCGGGTAAAATAATGACAAATCAAGAAACCGTATTGGTTACGGGTGCCTCCGGCTTTATTGCCAAGCACTGTGTTAAAAAACTTCTGGACGAAGGCTATACGGTGCGCGCCTCTTTGCGCACGCCGAGCCGCGCCGACGAGGTTCGCGCAGCCGTGGACCCCGATGGCAAGGCGACAGATCGTCTGTCTTTTGTAACGTTAAATCTGGACAGTGATGAAGGCTGGGATGAAGCCATGCAGGGCTGTACCTATGTTCAGCATGTGGCCTCACCCTTCCCGCCATCAGAACCCGATCATGAGGACGAATTGATCATCCCGGCCCGCGAAGGGGCCTTGCGCGCTTTGCGTTCGGCCGCCAAGGCCAAGGTAAAGCGGGTGGTGCTGACCTCATCGGTGGCGGCTATCGCCTATGGCCGTACTGACAAGGAAGAAAAGGCCCAGCAGGACCGCGTCTTTAGCGAAGCCGATTGGTCCAACACCGAAGGGCCGATCAATGCCTATGCAAAAAGCAAAACCCTGGCCGAACGGGCCGCCTGGGACTTTATGAAGACCCAGGACGCCGGCAGCATGGAATTGGCCGTAATCAATCCCGGTGGCGTATTGGGCCCTTTGCTGGACAAGAGTTTTTCCACCTCCGGACAGATCATATCGCGCCTGATTGACGGCAAAGTGCCCGCCTGCCCGCGTCTGAACTGGAGCCTGATTGATGTGCGCGATGTCGCCGCCGCCCATTATGAGGCCATGATCCGGCCCCAGGCCGCCGGCAAACGCTTTATACTGGTCTCTGAAAATGCCTGGATGCTCGATATATCCAAAACACTGGCCAATGCGGGCTTTAAAACACCCAAACGCGCTTTGCCGGATTTTGTACTGCGCCTGATGGCCAAATTTGATAAAACCTTGCGTATGACGGTCCATGGTCTGGGCAAGCAAACCCTGATGGACAATACCGCCTTGCGCGAGGTTTTGGGCATAACTCCCTATTCCGCAGCGGATATGTCCATCGCCATGGCAGAAACCATGAAAAAATATAAGGCGGTTTAGCCAGCCGCCTCGACGACATCCCCTCCCCCCACGTTTTGTGATTTTAATAACGGATATATATTGACCACATATTTACGGATATTATATATCCGTTATTATGAAATTGAATGAAGGCATAGAATGGGCCATCCATTGTTGTAGCATTCTGGCATCACTGCCAGAGGATGCGGCCCTGCCCGCCCGGCGTCTGGCAGAGTTTTTTGACCTGCCCGAACATTATCTGGCCAAACATTTACAGGCCTTGTCCCAGGCCGGCCTGGTCAACAGTGCCAAGGGGCCAGGCGGTGGATATCGCCTTTCGCGCCCCGCCGCCAATATCACTGTGCTGGATATTGTACTGGCCATTGATGGCACGGAACCACATTTCCAGTGCACGGAAATTCGACGCAAAGGCCCTTCCGGGGTTGATCCGGCCTGTTACTCAAAACCATGCGGTATTGCCCGCGCCATGTGGCGCGCGGAGAAGGCATGGCGTGATGAACTGGCCAGCATATCCCTAAAAGAAATCACAGATATAGGGATGCAGGAGACCCCTTCCTTGCAAATTGAAAAATCCATGGAATGGTTTGGAAACGTATTAAAATGAGTACCACAACTGTCACTCTGCCACAGGCGAACACAGCCCAAAGGCTGCGACGCTGGCACAAATTTAACGCCTTTGTATTGATGGCCTTCATCACGGTTCATTTCATCAACCATCTGAGCGGGGTTTTTGGCATTAAAACCTATAATGCCGTGCAAGATGTCTTTCGCACGGTATATCGCTTCCCCCCGATCGAGCTAATCTTATTACTGGTCATCTCCTCACAATTGGTACTGGGGGCTATTCTTCTGGTGCGCAGCCTGCGACGGGGGCGGCCAAAGGGGTTCTGGGCCTGGACGCAAGTGCTTTCGGGCGGTCTCTTCTTTTTGTTTATGGTTGAGCATTTATATGCGCTTTTCATGGCCCGACTGGTTTTTCATCTGGACACCAATTTTTCCTGGCCGGCATCGGTGATGAGCGGCCCGCCCTTTACCTATTACTTCATTCCCTATTACTTTTTAGGTGTACTTGCCGTGATGACACATATTGGAACGGGAATGCGCTTTTGGGCCCTTGATGCGGGGCGCGAAACGCTGGGCAATTGGATCGGCATCAGTTTTATGCTGGCCGGAGCGTTGATTGGCGCCGCCATTATCCCCATCCTCACCGGCGCCCTTTATCCAATTCCCCTGACACAGGAATGGTTGGACTATTTACGCTATTTCCTGCCCGGTTATATGCCACCGGCTGGTTAAGTCATGGAAATACAGCTCAGCTTTGCCCCCAATCCTGGTACTCACAAGCCAAGTTTTGTACGTGTTCAGCGTAAAATTTTAGCCTCACAGGCGAATTAAAAATATAAAAAAGCTGTGAGTACCGCATTTTTTGATTTGCTTTTCAGTACAATTCCTATATTAGCGGACCCGGATTACGTTATCGCTCCTTCTGAGGACAAGACTTTGGATTTTATTACAGAACCTGTCATGGGTACCGATCGCCTGGCGATTTTTCCTGTCACTTTCTAAAGCTCACAACACTTCAACACGGACTTTTACGCATTCTTGGTTTTCCCACATTTTGGGAATTTTTGTGCAGTATAGAAATTAAGGAAACTGACAAATGGCAAATGGTACTGTTAAGTGGTTTAACGCCACTAAAGGTTATGGTTTTATCGCTCCTGAAGATGGCGGCAAGGATGTGTTTGTACACATCTCCGCTCTGGAACAGGCCGGTATTGCTGGCCTGAACGACGGACAAAAAGTGTCTTACGAAATCACCAGCAATCGTGGCAAAGACGCCGCTTCTAACGTCCAATTGATGGACTAAGCTGTTGATAGGTGATCTGGCAACAGATCTCTGACAAGTTACAGAAACGCGCGTTCGCCTCATGGCGGCGCGCGTTTTTGTATGGGGGTACGGCTTTTGCCCCTAGCCACCAAACATGTCATCCCGGACCCCGATCCGGGATCCATTTTGCGTCGCATAACCTAATGTAAATTCCGTTCTGGACCCCGGATCAAGTCCGGGGTGACACGTAGGGGCGGGTTAAGGCCACGGGCTTAATGTGGTGAGCCCCCTACTCCCCCGCCTCCACATAGACCTTGCCACCGCTTTTGATGAATTTTTCACGCATGTCGGCCATGCCGCGTTCAATATCGGCGCGTTCATTGTCGCTCATATTGGCGGCGTAATCGCGCACGTCTTGCGTGATCTTCATGGAGCAGAATTTTGGCCCGCACATGGAGCAAAAATGCGAGGTTTTGTGGGCTTCTTTGGGCAAGGTCCGGTCGTGATAATCCCGGGCGGTTTCGGGGTCCAGTGACAGGTTAAACTGGTCCTCCCAGCGAAATTCGAACCGGGCGCGGCTGACCGCATCATCGCGCAATTGCGCCGCCGGATGGCCTTTGGCTAGATCCGCCGCATGGGCGGCCAGTTTATAGGTCACCACGCCGACTTTCACATCATCGCGGTCCGGCAGGCCCAGATGCTCTTTGGGCGTTACATAGCACAGCATGGAGGTGCCAAACCAGCCAATCATGCCTGCCCCGATGGCCGACGTGATGTGGTCATAGCCGGGCGCAATATCGGTGGTGAGTGGGCCGAGGGTGTAGAACGGGGCCTCGTCGCATACATCGAGCTGTTTGGTGACATTTTCGTGGATTTTATGCATGGGTACATGGCCCGGGCCTTCGATCATTACCTGACAGCCCTTGTCCCAGGCGACTTTGGTCAGCTCGCCCAGAGTTTCCAGTTCGGCAAATTGCGCCTCATCATTGGCGTCCGCAATGGCACCGGGGCGCAAACCGTCGCCAAGGCTGAACGAGACGTCATAGGTGCGCATAATGTCGCAAATGTCCTCAAAGTGCTCGTAGAGGAAGCTCTCTTTATGATGGTGCAGGCACCATTTGGCCATGATCGAGCCACCGCGCGAAACAATGCCGGTCACCCGGTTCGCAGTCAGGTGAATAAAGGGCAGACGCACCCCCGCATGGATGGTGAAATAGTCCACCCCCTGCTCGGCCTGTTCGATCAGTGTATCGGCATAGATTTCCCAGGTTAGGTCTTCGGCAACGCCGTTCACCTTTTCCAGCGCCTGATACATCGGCACGGTGCCAATGGGCACGGGCGCATTGCGGATAATCCATTCGCGGGTGTTATGAATATTGCGCCCTGTGGAGAGGTCCATAACGTTATCTGCACCCCAGCGAATGGCCCAGACCATTTTTTCCACTTCTTCTTCCACCGAGGAACCTAAGGCCGAATTGCCAATATTGGCGTTGATTTTCACCAGGAAATTACGCCCGATGATTTGCGGCTCCAACTCCCCATGATTAATATTGGCCGGAATGATGGCGCGACCACGGGCGATCTCTTCACGGACAAATTCCGGCGTGATAAATTCGGGGATGGAGGCCCCAAAACTGTTGCCGGCGGCTATGCGTTCGGCGGCGCCTTCCACGGCGGCTTTGCGGCCCAGATTTTCGCGCTCAGCGGCAAAAATCATTTCCTTGGTAATGATCCCGGCGCGGGCATATTCCAATTGGGTTAATGGCCCCTGCCCCGTACCACGCAAAGGCTGGTAATGGTGGGGAAAGGCACGGGCCAGATGTTTTTCGCCCACATTGCCATTATCTTCGGGGCGCACATCGCGGCCTTCATAAGCCTCTACGCCGCCGCGCTCCAGCACCCATTTAGTACGCGGCCGCGCCAGACCGGCATCTACATTAATATCCGCGTCTGGGTCCGTATACGGCCCAGAAGTGTCATAGACACGTACCGGTGGCTCATTTGCGCTTTCATGCAGGCTGATCTGGCGGTGCGGCACTTTCAGATCCGGCGCGCCCTTGGGCGAGGTATACACCTTGCGCGAGGCGGGCAGCGGCCCGGTGGAGACGGTTTGCGGCGTTATATTACCAGCGTGCTTGTTCATGTTCCTGTTCCCACGGTTTGGGATGCAGACAAAGATAGCGCGCATAAACGCCCCGTCCCTTCGCCGGCATGACCCGTATCAGGTTCCAAGAGTGCTTCTCAGCCTGCCAAGAATCGCAGGCGCCCCTCGGAGCAATGGTAACTATAGCGCGATTTTCTTGTTTGGCGACTGTCTTAGGAATTCAGTTCCGGCAAATCCCTGAAATATTCCAGCGCTTCAGGATTGGCCAAGGCGTGGCTATTTTTCACCTCGCGACCATGGATGACATCACGCACGGCCAGTTCGGTGATCTTACCGGATTTGGTGCGCGGTATATCCGCCACGGCGATGATTTTTGCCGGCACATGGCGCGGGCTGGCACCGGTACGGATTTTGGTCTTGATTTCCTTGATCAAGGCCTCGTCCAGCATTGCACCTTCGCGCAGTACCACAAACAGAATCACCCGCACATCATCCTGCCAGTCCTGTCCCACACAAACGCTATCCAGAATGGCGGGGATCTGTTCGACCTGATTATAAATTTCGGCGGTGCCAATGCGCACCCCGCCGGGGTTCAAGGTGGCGTCTGAACGCCCATGAATGATCACGCCGCCATGCTCGGTAATCTCGGCCCAGTCCCCATGGCGCCAGATACCGGGATAATCCTCAAAATAGGCAGCCTTGTAACGCGCATTATCGGGATCATTCCAAAACCCGATCGGCATACAAGGGAAAGGTTTAACGCAAACCAGCTCGCCTTTTTTGCCAACCACCGGCTTGGCGTTCTCATCCCAGACCTCAACGGCCATGCCCAGACCTGGCCCCTGAATTTCGCCCTCATACACACTCTGCAATGGATTTCCCAACACAAAGCAGGAAACAATATCGGTGCCACCGGACATGCTGGCGATCTGGGCGGTGGAGGAAATTTCATCGGCGATGAAGGCAAAGCCTTCGGGCGATAATGGCGATCCGGTAGAGCCGATCATGCGAATGGTGCTTAAATTGTTTTCGTCTTTAGGGTGCTGGCCGGATTTATGCACAGCATCAATCCATTTGGCCGATACCCCAAAATAATCAGCCCGTTCCCGGTCGGCGATGCGAAACAGAACCCGTCCGTCCATGGCAAAGGGCGAGCCGTCATACAGCAATAACGTAGAGCCCCCCCCCAGCCCGGCTACTAGCCAGTTCCACATCATCCAGCCACAGGTGGAAAAGAAGAAAATGCGGCTGTCTGGGCCATTATTACAATGTAGCTGGTGTTCCTTGAATTGCTGGATCAGCGCGCCGCCAGCCGAATGTATAATGCATTTTGGTTTGCCGGTCGTACCCGATGAAAACAGGATATAAAGCGGGTGATTAAAGGGAAAGGCCTTGTAAGGCACCCCGCCCCCCTCACCGATTCGCATCACGGTTTCCAGCGAGTCAAAACGTTCGTCGTCGGCAAAGTCCTCTTTCGTGCCTTCATAAGGCACCACGATCACTTTCTCTATCGAGGGAATATTATCGGCGATGGCCGTCAATTTGCTGCCCACATCAAAAACTTTGCCGCCATAGCGATACCCATCACAGGCAATCAGGATTTTTGGCTCTATCTGGCCAAAGCGGTCGGTTACCCCGCTAATGCCAAAATCCGGTGAAGCCGAAGAGAAAACCGCCCCGATCCAGGCCGCCCCCAAAAAAGCGGCAATGGTTTGCGGCATATTGGGCATAATGGCGGCGATCCGATCACCGGGCTTTATACCATATGTGCGAAAGGCGGCGGCAAAACGCCCGGCCTTTTCTTTGAGTTCTGCACGGCTCCAACTGTCCTGGCGACCATCCTCGGTCCAAAACACCAGAGCTTCATCGCTGGGATGACCCCGCTCGATCAGGTTTTCAGCGGCGTTCAGAATCCCATCGGGGAAAAACTGTGCCCCTGGCATCTGATCTTCATTGATCAACACCCGCTTGCCCGGATCCCCCTTGATCTGACAAGCCGCCCAGACGGTCTTCCAGAATCGCGCCGGATCCTCGATGGACCAGGTATGAAGCTGTGTGTACGCTGCTGGGTCTGTTGGGTTTATATCCGCCGCCGCTTTGGCGAAACGCCCCATGCGACATGTTGATTTTTGCTCATCATCAGGGGTCCACAGAACACGCATCACCAGCCCTTTGCATATCAGGTTTCAATGCCTAGCCATGTAACGCAGGTTCGCGACGGGCGAAAGTACTAAAACCAGAAACGCCGGTCTCCATAATGGAAACCGGCGCTGGGCTGGGTTTGTTACAACCAAAAGACCGGAACCGTGCGAGGGACGTTATGACGACCCCGATCTCGAGGTTCAATCTATGCTTTGCTAGCTGAACCCGTGATGAATGTATCTGGCAGCATGGGTTCAGCTGATCAGCGTTTCAAACCAGTCAAAGGGAATGGGCCAAAAGGCCTTGGAACGTCTTGAAAAGGCACCGCTATGGCCAATGCTGCTAATGCCTAATTCTGTCGGGTCTATCCAGTTGGTCTCATAGGCCGCATCATTATAACACTGGCGGATAAAGGCCTCGGATTTTGCATTCACCACCGGATCATCGGTAAATGCAAATTGCCGCATGGGGGCGTTATTCATTTCAAAATAGGCTTCACCCAGCTTTTTCTGGATATCTTTGCAATAATAATGCGGGGATAGGCACCACCGGCGCCATTGTTTAAAAACCCCGGCGGGCATAGAGCTGCCGGGCCAATATTCAATCCCTTTCAAATAGCCATGCTGTTTGATGGACGTCGGACCAAGAACCGCAAAAAATAAAAACTCTTTCCACCAGTCCCGTGGATGGTGATGGGCCCAATACCCATTCCCAACGGCCACAAAAGCATGACCTTTGGCCAGGGTGTGGTTATCCATCAGACCGACCAACTGTCCGCCAAAGCTGTGCCCTAATGTAAAGACTGGCTGGCCTTCCAAACCCTCGACAAGGGCATTCAGGGCCGCCGGCGCATCCAGTGTGCCCCAGTCCAGCAGATCGGCATCACAGTCTCGCATATCCTCCGGCGCAGAGGCCCCAATACCGCGATAATCGTAAATCATACAGGCAAAACCACGCGTGGCCCCATATTGCGCAAAACGGGCATAAAACTCTTTGGGGTAACCGGTTCCTGACGAGATCAACAAACCGGCTTTGCACTGATCAGCCTCATATGGAAAATACACACGAGCAGCCAGGGAATAACCATCGCTGGCCGTAACCCTAAGATCTTCCTGTCTGAAATCCGCTTGGTGCAATTCAATCCTCTTTACCCTCTTTTGCCAGTTAACGCGCAGGTAAAGTCAAGCTAAACTTATCCTTATATCGTATTGGAGAAGCACTTATGTCTACCATTCATGCTCGCCTGAAAAAACTGTCCATCACATTACCAAAGGCTGCGGCGCCTGTGGCCAATTATGTACCCTATGTTCGCACTGGAAATCTGTTGATTATATCTGGACAAATTGCCTTTGGGCCAGACGGCCTGATGAAGGGATGCCTGGGCAAGACCATGGACATAGAAACCGGGCAGAAAGCAGCCAGATTATGCGCACTTAACCTGATCGCCCAGGCCAATGCCGCGCTGGATGGCGATCTGGATGCCATTACGCGCGTGGTGCGTCTGGGTGGATTCGTCAATGCAACGTCTGACTTCGAAGATATCCCTCATGTGATCAACGGGGCCTCTGATGTGATGGTGGATGTCTTTGGTGACATCGGGCGTCATGCCCGTGCCGCGGTTTCCTGCCCCAATCTCCCCCTGGGTTCGGCTGTGGAAGTTGATGCGATTTTTGAGGTCAAATAGATTTTGCCGGACCTGTCTCTGCGCCTGACCCCCTCTTTGGGGGATATAAACGAAACGGAATGGGATGCTCTGGCAAATCCTGATCCTCGTCAGGCAAACCCTTTTTTGCGCTGGGCTTTCTTACAGGCACTGGAAGAAACCGGCTGTGTGGGTGAGCATACCGGGTGGCAGGGTTTTCATCTGTTGGCTGAGGGCATGAACAGCACGCTGGTGGGGGCCGTACCATTATACCTGAAAAGTCACTCGCTGGGCGAGTATGTTTTTGACCATGGTTGGGCCCATGCCTATGAGCAGGCCGGTGGTCAATATTACCCCAAATTACTGGCTGGTGTGCCGTTCACCCCGGTGCCGGGAACGCGCTTATTGGCGAGCTCTCATGAGGTTCGCACTATATTGGCCTCTGGGCTGCAAAGGGCGGTACAGGAAAGTGGGGCTTCGTCCGTACATGTTACCTTTGCCACCACGCAGGATGTGGATATTTTATGCGCCAAAGACTTCGGTCATCGCATTGATATACAATATCATTTTATCAATCCAGGCTATGCGGATTATAATGAATTCTTGCAGGCCTTGTCTTCGCGGAAACGTAAAAACCTGCGCAAAGAAAGAGCGCGCGCCAGTGCTGGTATCAAGATCGAACGCCTGAGCGGCGATGATCTCAGACCCGAACACTGGGATGCCTTTTATCGATTTTATCTGGATACCGGAGCGCGCAAATGGGGCCAGCCTTACCTGAACCGTGAATTCTTCGAAGAAATCCACGCCCGTATGCGCCAAGACATCTTGCTGGTGCTGGCTAAGGCGGATGGGAACTGGATTGCCGGTGCTCTGAATTTTATTGGTGGAGACGCCCTGTATGGGCGCTATTGGGGCTGTACGGAAAAGCGTCCGGGCCTGCATTTTGAGCTTTGCTATCACCAGGCCGTAGAGGCCGCCATAGAGCGCAAGCTTGCCCGAGTGGAAGCCGGTGCCCAGGGCGAACACAAGATCGCCAGAGGGTATGTGCCTATTAAGACCCATTCAGCGCACTGGTTTGCCGATACGGGCCTGCATGATGCGGTTTCTGCCTATCTGAAGCACGAGCGGAACATGGTTGAACAAGATGTAATCACCCTTGATGCCCTGACCCCTTTTCGCAAAGACGCCGGCGACCTATCTCTGCCACTCAAAGAAGAATAGCGCATGGACCTGGGTGGATACGTGTTCTAGACTCGCCTCATATGCGTTGAAGGAGCACATGGATGAGCTTGCACGGCACCTATGATCCAGACAATATTTTTGCCAAAATCCTGCGTGGTGAAATGCCATCTTGCAAGGTATATGAGGACGAGCACGTTTTAGCCTTTATGGATCTGTTTCCACAGGCACCGGGCCATACTTTGGTCATTCCCAAAAAAGCAGGGCGCAATTTACTGGATACCGATGATGCCGTGCTGGAAAATGCCATTGTCCGCGTCAAGAAAGTTGCGCTGGGCGTGGAAAAAGCCTTTAGCCCCGATGGCCTGATTATTACCCAGTTTAATGGTGAGCCGGCCGGACAAAGTGTTTTCCATTTGCATTTTCACATTATCCCGCGCTTTGCCGACCAGCCATTTGACCGTCATGGACGCGGAAAACCCGCAGACAAGGAAGTTTTGCATGCCCAAGCGGCACAGATTGCCGAAGCCATCAAGGCGCAGAGCACATAAAAACGGGCCCGACCTCCCCGCCGGACCCGCTTCTTTCACCCCGTTCCCCACGGTTCTTATCGTTGTTCGGTTACCCGTGCCTCTGGAAAGCCGGCATTTACCACTTCATAGCGCTGTTGCTCGGCACCACTGCGGTTGTCATAAGGCCCCACCAGAACCCGATGTATATAGCGGTTGTTGACCCAGGCAGTTTGCACCGATGCTTTGCCGCTGGTGTGCAGGTTGGCGGCAATACGCTGGGCGCGATCCCGATCCCCAAAGGCACCCAATTGTACAAACCATCCGCCTACGGCAATCTTGGGTCTGGACAAGGCAATCTGATACTTGTCTTTTGGATCTTCAGGCCAGGTGTTTTCAAAGCTCTTGGGGCGGGCGCTGGCCGGACGTGCAGAGGCCGGTGTGGGCCACACCTGGGCTTCATTTCTTCTCGTCGAAGCCCGTCTTACGTTAACACGACCTGGGTTTTTCACCGCGGGGCCGACATATTGCACCCGCACATGAGCAATGCCCTGGCGAACATAGCCTAGCTCTTCGGCCGCCCCTTTGGACAAATCAATCAGGCGATTATTTACAAAAGGACCGCGGTCGTTCACGCGAACAATGATCGAGCGACCATTGTCTAAATTGGTAACCCGTACCAGGCTGGGTAAAGGCAAGGTGGTATGTGCCGCGCTGAGACCATTCATATCAAAAATTTCACCGTTGGCGGTTTTACGGCCATGAAATTTGGAGCCATACCAGGAGGCAACCCCCTCACGATCATAATCATCCTGACGAGCCGGCACATATGTGCGCCCCGCAATCTGATATGGACGGCCAATTTTCTGATGTGCGCCATTGCCGGCAATGGCCGGTGTAGGCGTATTATGGTTATTATAGTGATGGCGTTTTTTATACCCGATACGCACATTAGCGGTGACCGGCGCCCCCCAGCGACTGCCACTGGCGGTTAAGTTTACCGGACCGGTGCTGCAGGCGCTGACCAAGGCCAGCGCAATCATCGCCCCCAAGGCGCGAAGGCTGGGCCCAGGTATGCGGCGCTGGCCCCCGTTATCGAGCCGAATTCGTCTACGAACCAAATCCCTGATACTCGCCATGTCTGGTCTTCCCAAAAATCGGAACCCAAAAGTTCCGTCACCCCAATTTCACCGATTTTCCGGCATTTATTAAGGTGGACCATAGGCGATGTCGCTGAATCTTGGGTTAAACGCCATGGTTACCAAAATATGACCAGACGCGTTTGCTTGTCTAAATGCAAAATATTTTCCCAACACGCGCGTTTTTACACGCAGTGGCTTGCAGTATTGATCCAGCCTTGCTAGCCCTGCGACCTCGCGGATGGGTGGCAGAGCGGTTGAATGCACTGGTCTTGAAAACCAGCGGGCGTGTGAGCGTCCCGGGGGTTCGAATCCCTCCCCATCCGCCACATTTATCCCACGATGCCTCCGTCTTTTATTTGAAATATTCAGCCCGATTGTTTCGGCGGAAAGACCATGTCGACAATGGTTTTGGAATGCCTCGGATCCATCGGCAGACCAAGCACCAGTGTGTGGTATAAAACGGGGCCGTTCAGGGCATCCAATGCAAAATCAACATCCGTAGATTTTGCAAACTCTCTGTCCTTGATACCAGCTTCGATCAGGCGTCGTAAAACAATGCCGCGCCTGGATAGAATATACTGTTTCAACTGCCCCATTGGCTCAGAAAAATGCGCCGCTGCAATAACAGACGTCAGAATTCTTATGGTCTGCGGTGAACTCAAGGCTTTGATCAAACCTGCCAGCACTGATTCCATCAAAGCCCTGACATTCGCATTATCCAGATTATCAGGTATTTGAATGTCCTGCGGTGTATCCAGAATGTATTTTACGGTGGCAATGCACAGCTCGGCCTGATTATGCCAGCGCAATTTTATTGTGGGCCTGGCCACCCCCGACAGCTGGCTGACTTTGGCAAAGGATAACCCCTGATAGCCAGATTCCGCCAAAATACTGTAGGAAGCTTCAACCACCCTTTGTTCAATGTCCGGATCTCGAGGGCGACCAGAACGTATTGTATTTTTTGATAATTTTCGATCCAAAACGCCTACCCCTTTGCAAAGGTCCGGTATGGCTTGCTATTACTATACAGGGCTGTATAGTAATAGCAAGCCATCACCAAACAGGACATAACACAGGGGACTATGATGACAAACCATGCTTCATATACGATATCTCGCTCGAGACTGGCCTTAGGTTTGAGCGCCCTATTGGCCACCAGTGCGCTCTGTCTGCCGGCACAGGCACAGGTAGACAATGAAGAAGACGTCATCATTGTTACAGCCACCAAGCGTGCCGAAAAACTGTCTGAAGTGCCCATTGCGATCTCGGTTATGGGCGCCGATGATATAGACCAGACCAGCATTCGCGAACTGTCTGAAATTTCGGAATACATTCCCAATGTCCAGATTTCCAATGGTACGGACTTTCGCTCGGCGATCACTATTCGCGGCGTTGGTTCAAACAGCCGGAATATTGGTTTTGACAGCCGGGTTGGCGTATATGTAGACGGCGTCTATATGGGCCAATCACCTTCAGTAAATCAGGAGTTGCTGGACCTGGAACGGGTAGAGGTTCTTCGCGGCCCCCAAGGTATGCTGTTTGGCAAAAACACGGTGGCCGGTGCCATTAGCCTGGTTACGGTAAAGCCCGGTGATGAGTTTTATGGCCAGGTCAGCGCTGATCTTGGCAATTATAATTACCGCGAATTCAAAGGCATGGTGAATCTGCCTCTTGGTGAAAAGGCTGCAGCCAAATTCTCGATCGCAAAAACAGACCGCGATGGCTACATCAAAAACATTACAACCGGGAACAAGCTGGCCTCAAAAGATGTGCTGGCCTATCGGGGGCAGTTAAGGTTGAGCCCCAGTGAGAACTTTGAAGTCAATCTGGCTTTTGACATGCTCAAATCAGATAATCTGGCACTTTTGGGCGAACCCTTGTCGGATTTTCTGGGCATTGGACCCGTGGCCTTTGCCCCTGAGGCCCGCAGTGTCGCCTTTAATATCGATCCCCTTGACAAAAGAGATGTTAAAGGTGGCATGGCGGACATGCAGTATGAATTGCCAAACGGCTTTACGTTAAAGTCCATCACTGGCTATCGGGACACCCACGGGTTTACAGAAAATGCTACGGATTATTCTCCCATCGACATTTTCTCTATTCAATACACTGATGATTTCAAACAGTTCACACAAGAATTTCAGTTTATTTCCCCGGACAATCAAAAACTGACCTATATGGCCGGCCTGTATTACTACCACCAGAATGCCCATACGATACGGGATGGGATTATCGGATTTGACTTTTTTGAGGGCTTTTTAGCCCCGGCCGTGGCACCGGCCTTTGGCTTTAATCCCGCCACGGTAACCCAGGGACAGTTGGCCTTTATTGCCAATTTTGTAGGATTTGGTCCCGAAGGTTCGGTGATTTTCAACCGTGGTGATGTAACCACCGAAAGTATCGCCGGTTATGTAAACGGCAGCTATGACCTTAGCGACCGCCTGACCATTGGTTTTGGAGGACGCTATAGCGTTGAAGACAAAAACGTAAACTGGGTATTGGATGGGACTAAATCGGGTCTTTTCAATATCGGTTCCACCGGGGTAGATCCCACAGACCCGAACCCACCGGCGCCCTCCCCTCTGCTCAATAAACGTCAGGATAAATTCTTCTCGCCGGCGCTCAGTCTTTCCTATGCCCTGACGGATGATGCCAATATGTACGCCAAATACTCCTCTGGGTATAAAAGTGGCGGTTTCAATCTGGACTTTATCAATGCCAATGAACTGGCGGCCAATAATGGTCTGGAATTCAACAAAGAGACCGTGGACAGTTATGAATTTGGCTTCAAGGGCAATTTTGCCGATGGCCGCTTCAAGCTGAACCTCGCGGCCTTTTTGTCTAATTATGACAATTACCAGGTCAATCAGTTTGTTGACCTTGGGGGTGGCCGCACCTCCATCAGAATCACCAATGCAGCCCAGGTACAGACCAAAGGCATCGAGGCAGAATTGCAATTACAGGTTACCGAAGATCTGCATCTGCAAGGCTCGTTGGGGTTGCTGGATGCCAAATTTGATTCCTTCCCCGGAGGCGGTACGGCAGGGGCTGATGTAACAGGCAATAAACTGCCTAATGCACCGGACTTCACCGCCTCGTTCAGCGCAGTATACACCCATGAAATACCTTCCCTGAACAGCTCGTTACTGGTGCGCGCCGATGTCACTCATTCGGGCGGCTATTTCACCACCGTCAACAATGTAAAGAGCACCCAATTACTGGGCGGCAGCAGTGTCCCCTTTGGCTATATCGGTAAAGTGACCCAACTGAACGGCCGCATTGGCATTATACCGAATAATGAACGGTTCGCCTTTTATCTCTGGGGCCGCAACCTGACCAATGAAGACGGTCTGGACGATAACTTCCGGGACTTCTTTGGTACCATTACCAACAAGCCCAAAATCGGCCGCACTTATGGATTGGGGGTAACCGCCAATTTTTAAGGAGTGTACTTGCCTTGCCTGTCATGGATTCTCCAGGCTACAGGCAAGGCGCATCTCTTTTATCGATCTAATCCATCGCCAATAAAGGTTATACCTCATGGATAATCTATCCCCTAGCGAAGTTGAAATCGAGGGTATTAAGCTCAGTCTGTTACGACAGGGCAATGGCCCAAAGACGTTGATTCTTCTACACGGAAATTCTGGCTGTAAGGATGTGTTTTTCAAGCAGTTTTCATATTTCAAGGATTCACGTTTTTCCATTTTAGCACTTGATCTTCCTGGGCACGGAAAGTCTGATAATGCCCTTTCACCGGAAACCACCTACACCATCCCTGGTTATGCAGAGCTGATTGGCAAACTCATCAACACACTGGGGCTTAGCGATTACATTCTGGTTGGCTGGTCTTTAGGGGGGAATATTGCCCTGGAAATGGCGGGTGCCGGCAATGCGTCAAAAGGGTTGATGATTTTTGGGGCGCCGCCGGTCGGCCCCGGTATGGAGAATATTGACAAGGCTTATCTACCGGCAACGTTTGAAACCGCTATCGCGGATAGTCAGGCTAGCAAAGAGGATATAACGGCCTATGTGCACTCCATTTATGGTACATTGAATCCTATCCCCGATGCGTTTTACCAATGCGCCTTACGTACAGAAGGCAAGGCCAGACAAATCATGGTCGAACACTGGATGAGTGGCAGCAATGGTCACAACCAGTTCCAGACCGCTTCGCAATGGGCAAATCCGATCTGTGTTGTGCATGGTGAACAGGATCCCTTTGTATCGCTTGAATACCTGACTACTTTGCCTTGGCGTAATCTGTGGCGGGACAAAGTTTTTACACGTACAGATTGTGGCCATGCCCCCTTTGTCGAGGCGCCAGGATATTTCAATGCCTTGCTGGAAGAGTTTTCCGAACATGTTCTCTGAGTCCGCCTCACCTACGCTCTTTTTCAGTCGAAACTATCGTGAGGGCCGTCAGAGGTTTCGCGAAATGTGCACGGCAAAAGGTCTTGACCTCCAAGCCTATATCCACACAGACCACAAAGGCCCCTGTGGAGAGGATCTGGCCATTGATTGTGCCTGGTTTGGCCCCCAAAACGCCGAAAAGGTAATGGTCATCAGTTGCGGCACCCATGGGTTGGAAGCCTCCACCGGCGCGGCAACAATCATGCAATTTTTACACAGCAACGCCCATTTAGAACTGGCCAACAACACCGCCCTGTTGATCATATATCCGGTCAATCCGTTTGGATGGGCATATGATCGCCGTGGCAATGAGGACGGGATCGACCTAAATCGCAACTGTTTGGATCATACCCAGCCCTATCCTGTTAATGCGGCCTATGATGAGCTGCACCCCCTGATCAAAGAGGCTCAGGTTGATCCGGATGGACTGGAGACCTTTATACAAGCCTTTCATGCCTATAGCGCACAGCATGGTTTGGGCCGCTCAATTGGTGGCATTACCGCCGGCCAGTACACCTATCCCAATGGTATGAGTTATGGCGGAAATGCCCTCAGTTGGTCCTGCCGTACCCTTTATACAATAGTGGAAGAATACCTGAGGTTCGCCAAAAAAATTGTCATGGTGGATTGGCATACCGGTATTGGCGCATATGGAAAGCCATATTTCATCATGGATGACCCTGTCTCCTCACGGGCCTATGCCCAGGCCAAAGACTGGTGGGCACCGCACACCATCCACAGTGATGATATCCTGGATGGTGCTTCCCCGGATTATTCCGGGTTGATTATCAGAGGCTTAAAGAAAAAAATTACCAGTATTGGTGATGCAGAAACCCTATGTGTGGTGATTGAATGGGGTACGTATAAAGTGGATGAAATGCTGCAATCGCTATTGCTGGATGACTGGCTGAAAGCGAATTATATGACGGACAACTCCCTTGTAGATAGCGTACGCACACAGCTGATTGACCGGTTTTGCCCCCAGGATTCCAGATGGCGAGATGCTGTACTGTCCCAAGCTCCGACCTTGTATCAGAGTGCAATTACCGGCCTTACGCATTGGTAGACAGTACGTAAAATACGGTTTTAGCCTGGCAAGATCCGCTAATTATCAAACGCTCTGCCACGTCATAGCTTATGGTCAGGAATATTGCTGCGCCTTCGTCAAACCCACGCCATGATGTCGCACATATTCTGAATAGACCAACCCGGGTAACTGTGCCAGAATCGCTATTGGAAATGGGATAATCGTTGTAAAACAATGATTTTGGAACGACCTACTCAAGGTAAGGCGGGGCTGATGAAAAAAGTAGTGATTGTAGGTGGCGGGTCTGCGGGCTGGATGGCGGCGGCTTATTTAAATGGGGCACTGAACCGGGGTGGCAAGCATAAAACCGTTGAAATTACCCTGATTGAATCCCCAACCACGCCTCGGATTTCCGTTGGTGAAGCCACCATCCCATCCATCGGGCATGTGCTTAGCGTCATCGGTATTGACGAAATAGATTTCATGAAGGCCACAGATGCAACCTTCAAACAATCGATCAAATATGCCAATTGGCTGGAAAATAACGGCACCTATTATCACCACCCCTTT
Organism: Robiginitomaculum sp.; assembly: GCA_015485335.1. GTDB lineage: Bacteria > Pseudomonadota > Alphaproteobacteria > Caulobacterales > Maricaulaceae > Robiginitomaculum_B. Next base: position 44,063 of record WFTT01000092.1, on the reverse strand, counting down.
AGTCGGGTTCGCCCCGGCCCCATCGACTATTCCGGCCCGGAATGGATGCGCAGCCAGCGCGATATTGCCTTTTCGGAATGCGTTTGCGCCCAGACCATGATCTGTGAATGGAATATGGCCCCCAAAATGCTGGGGGAATGGACCTTTGGCGCCCCTATGAAATATGCCTACCACATGAATGCAGCCAAGTTTGCAGATTATTTACGAGACTTTTCCGTTGCCCGTGGCGTTCATCACATATTGGCAAATGTGGTTGATGTCCGCGTCAAGGACCCCAACATCATCACCAGCGTCAAACTGGATATTGAGCAGGACGTTGAAGGCGATATTTTTATAGATAGCACCGGGTTTTCAGCACTGTTAATCGGTAAAACCCTGAACGTGCCCCATGACGATTATTCGCAATGGCTGTTATGTAACCAGGCTATTGTTGCACAGTTTCCCTATGAGGATTATTTCCCGGGCATTGTGCGCCCCTACACAACGGCGACGGCACTCTCCTCTGGCTGGGTATGGGATATTCCCATGCAAAATCGCCGCTCGCTGGGTTATGTGCATTCCAGTGACTTTATCGACGAGGCAAGCGCCCGCAAAGAATTGCTGGCTTATCAGGGACTGAACGAAGATGCAGACGAAATTGAAACCCGCATCATCAAGTTTAGAGTAGGGCAACGCCGCCAGGCCTGGGTTGGCAATTGCATCGCTATTGGATTGGCCGGCGGCTTTATTGAACCGCTGGAATCCACGGGGCTTTATCTCGCAGATCTTTCTGCAGTCATGCTGGCCGAACACTTCCCCTATGACAGTGAAAACATGGCCGCTCTGGCTTTTCGCTATAACCGGATCATGTCCAACCGTTATCTGGAAATTCTTGATTTCATCAATATGCACTACTGCCTGACCCGGCGAACGGACTCGCCATTTTGGAAGGCAGTACAACAGCCCGAACATATAAATGATCGCCTGAAATCAAAACTAGAATTCTGGCACATCAAGGCCCCTTCCAATGCAGACTTTGAAGATCAGGCCTTTGCCGGTTATCCTTATGAAGCCAAGCCTTTTGATCCGACCATTGACAACCGCCCGCCGGTAGATACCGCCGGTTTGTGGAACCACGAAAGTTATGAGTGTATTCTTTATGGGATGGATTTTCGCGGGCCGGAATTTAAGGAAAAGTTTGGCGATAAACGCCCCCCCAGCCGTGTCTTTCCCTTTATCATTGACCGCCTGCGCGAAGCACCACGCAAACTGCCGCCTCACCACATATGGCTGAATAAAACCCTGGGTATGCCGCAATATGAGAAAAAGATGGTGCCGGCCGGCTGGGTGTAAGACGCCGATCCAACACAGAGCCTAGGTATAGCCAAGAAGCTCTCTAAGACCTGGTGCTGCAAAGTCGACCAATTTTTTTTGCATGTCAGGTAGCTCGGACGGTATTTTTTCTTCGCCCTTAATTTTCAGGTTTTCGCGAGAAGTGCCGCTCTGCGAGCGATCGGCCCCCACCTCGATGCGTTTTTTCCAATCCTTGGGCAAGGCCACGCCACCATAACCCAACAGAGTCCTAAAAAAGTCTTTTGCCGCCGGTGCATCCAGGTTTTTCAGATGCGTGATGATATCTTCATAACGCACCAGGTGTGCCGATGTGCCCAGCCACGCCACGGCGTTATTCAGAAAGATTTCCTGCATGGTAGGCACCTTATTATAAATGCCAAAAATCATCATGTTTAGGTAATCCTCAATATGCACCGCTCCGCCTTTTAGGTGCTCAAGATTAGCCTGAAAATTATCGGACAAAAAGAAGCGCGCCCGCGCCAACACCCAGTCATAGGGGTCTCGCACCAATATAATATGATGCACATCTTTGAGGATCATTGCCGAGGTGTCTGCGAACAATAGATGCCCCCAGCTTAGCTGAGGTGTATCTATTGCAAATGCACTGCGGCTCTCCCGCAGATTTGGGAACTGGATAAAAGCCTTGTGGTACTGCTGTTCCACCGGAGTAAACATCCGAAAAATGTTCTTGATCAGGTGGGTGCCGCATTTGGGCACACTGTTGAGAAACACCGGATGCGTTAAGGGGGCCTGCTCGAAATCACGGTTCAACGTATTCAGGTTATCGGCTTTGGCGATTACACGGGGCATATTTTGTTTTCTGGGTTGCAGGAATAAAAAAAGTAGCGGGTATGAAACCCGCTACTTTTATATGGACGATACATAAAAGTGTCGTCAATCCATATTCTTAGTTAAATTCCTTGGTGATATTGATAAAGCCACGACGACCAAGGTAGTCATATTGTGACCGGATTGGTGAGTTACCGGAATCCGCACGAGAAATCGCGGGCGGGGCTTCGTCAAAGATGTTGTTAACACCGCCGCGAATAATCCAGCCATTTTCCCTTACGTACTCAAACGACAACGCATGATAGATGGTGGTCTCTGTAGTAACCTTATAGGTAACCGGACGACCATAAAGCGTTGGGTTCGGGTTGTTGCGGTCAAAACGAGCCTGATTGGACGTGCTGCCGATATAATTGATGTTCCAGCGCAGTCTCCAGTTTTTACCAGGATCATAGGTAATGTTGGCAAAACCAGTGAGCTTAGGCTCGCCCAGTTCACCATTGAAGTCTTCAATCTGGTCACTGGCCAGCAACAGACCGCGAGAACGGATCTGATAGGTCCATTGCGTCGTCAAATCAAAATGGCCAATTGGCGTTTCCTGACCATATTGCAGCGTGAAATCAACGCCCGAGTTCTGTTGCATATTCACGTTAATGAACGTGGCGTTCACATCAACAATCCGATAGGCATCATTGCCCGGAGGATTCCGTGTAAACAGGTTACACAAAGGCTCTGTGGCAAAGTTTTCAGAGTTATAACACCCAGCCAGGATTTGGCCTGCACTCAAGGTATCAATTTCATCCTTGATAGTGATGTCGAAGTAATCAACCGCAATGCTCAGATCGGCAAAACTGGGGGTCAGAATAGCACCAACCGTATAGTTTTGCGAGGTTTCCGGTTTCAGAACCCCAAAACCACCACCGCGGTTAACCGCTGCGGTAATCGCACCACCGACATAATTGTCCGGAATGCCATCGGCCGCACAGTTATTGGCGGTCGTCTGATTGATGGAACCACTGGCAAGGTTTTGAGCCCATTGAATACAAGGGTCAATATTACCCTGACGGGCACTGCTTTGCTCGTTACCCAGGAACTGTTCGAACAGTCCAGGCGCCCGGAATGACGTACCCGTCGTACCACGCAAGCGCAATTGCGGAACCACCTGCCAATCCACACTGGCACGATAGTTAAATCCATCAACCCCGGTTTTCTCGCCGGTGGTCCGCTTGGATGTGATATCCGTATAGCGTCCGGAACCAGACAGGGTCAGGTTTTCAAACATTGGTTTATCGGCCAGCAGAGGCACAACCAATTCGCCATAAATAGCTTTGCTGTCTTGCGAACCACGCGTAACCGAACCTGCAGAAAGCCAGATATTACCAGCCAGCAATTGGTCATCCGGCGTGTCGTCGATTTCGTCACGCTGGAAATAAAGACCAGCAGCCGCTGACACGTTACCTGCCGGCAGCTTGTAAACATCGCCAGTTACAAAACCTTCGAACGTTGTTTGGATATAATCCGTTACGCCCCGGGTTTTAAGGAACAGGAAGTCTTCAACTTCCTTGGAGATGTTACCAGCCAACAACTGGGGATCAAACCAGGGCACGTCCACACAAGGACGCCCGGCAACCGTAACCCCATTGCCCGTAGAACCCGTAGTCATACCACCATTGATGCCGGCACAGGATTCCAGTGAGAAATTGTAGTTGTTGATTGAGTCAGCATAAATGTCGTCCGCAACATATACGCCATGACTGTCTGAACGTTGGCCATACAGATCCCAGGACCAGCCATCAAGAATTCCATCGCCAAAGTCGCCCTTCAGGCCAGCGACGAAACGCAAGTATGTAACCGTGGTTTCCTGATCATTGCGGTCGGTAATGGCGGTTGGGCTGAACCATTGTGCATTACCGCCCCAACCGGCAGCGATAGGATTGGTATTGGTGCCACCAAAGGCATCCTCACCATAAATATAGCTCCAGTATTGGCGATAACCATCACTTTTGGTTACACGGCGATTGAACAGGAATTCACCATAAGCGGTGATGCTGTCCGTAAGCTGATAATCCCCATCGGCCATAAAGGTATAACGCTCAACCGAAGGATTGAGAGATTCCTTGTTCTGGAATGGGTGATCATAGTTGACCAGACCGCGGGCAAGATCGCCATCGATCAGACCAGGAGCAAAGTCACCCAGGGTAATGCCGTTCCAGGCTGGCAGACCGTCAATATCATCCTGATCATAGTAGATCGGGAAAAAGCCGTTTGGAACTCTCAGCTGATTACTATTGGTCGGTGTTGGATAGGTTGGCAGATACTGAGCCAAGGCACCGGAATAATCGTACTGAGCTAGATAAGGGAACGTGTTAGGAATATTTGAATCCGAACCGGCATAATCATAGATCCAGACTTGACCCCAAAGCAGATCACGACATTGGTATTTACCGGTCCGCGGATCAATCACATCAGCGCGATTGCCCTGGGCATCAAAGGCATAGGCCTCGTTACAATCCAGATAGCTGCGATCGCCACGACGAAGTTGTTCTTCTTTGAAGTAATCAGCAGTAACCCGGAAACGACCTTTATTAAAGGTCTTACCGTAACTGCCACTGATGCGGAACTCTTCACCGCCGCCTTTTTGAGGGGCCTGGGCGTAAAAGTCGATGACGCCGCCATCAGATTTGTCTGTAATATAATTGACAACCCCGGCAATAGCGTCGGAACCATAAATCGATGAAGCACCGTCTTTGAGGATATCCACACGGGAAATACCAGCCAGTGGCAATGAGTTCAAATCAAATGAACTGACCGAACCACGGGTACCCGATGGCCCCGCACGGCGTCCATTGATCAGATCCAGCGTGCGGTTGGCAGCCAAGCCACGAAGGCCGATGGTTTCTGTACCCAGACCACCATCTGAAACAAATGCATTGGAAACGGCTGAAGTAACCTGGGAAGAACCGGATGCCGCCGTAACGGTCTGTAACAGTCCGCCCATATCCGAGATACCCTGAATTTTGGCATCTTCCACCAACAGGACGTCAATCGCGACCGGGCTGGTAAAGGTATCGCTGCGGATACGAGAACCGGTTACAACAACCGCATCTTCTTCCTTGTTCTTGTCTGCATTTTCTTCTGCGTCCTGCGCTACGGCAACACTGCAATTAATGGCTATTAACGCAGTGCTTTGCAAAAGGCGCATGCCTAGAGTCGCTAACTTCACGTGATAATCCCCCAGTAGATGGATGCCAGGCATCCTACATTTAAAAAATTCTGTCCCGGAAATGTCGGCACAAAAAAAGCAGCATTCAAGTTTGCAAACTCATTATTCGTCAAATCCGAATGCTGCGATTCTTTTAAATATGGCCAAAATGCGTCAAAAGACCAAATTATATTTTAGCCATCAATCAAGAAAATGTGATTATTCGTGATATTTACCGCGATAGTGTTGCGAAATCACAACAGTTTATGCCGCACCCCTGCACTTATTCACTCGTATTAGGTGTAAATCCCGGCCTTACTGGCTAGTAAGTTGTGCCGAGACATAGCCCGCCAACGATTGTGGAATTTGTCTAGATTTGAATGCCGTGCCCCGCTTATCTGTTTTGAAGTAAAACAAATAATATCTTTTATTACAGTATGTTGCTTAAATTTATCGCTGTCCGCAACCGATATAACATTACCTTTATCCAAATTTCCTGGCGGTTCATAAAATGGAAAAGAGGACTAGGGCAGAGTTTAGTATTTCAAACGAACCGAAATGCCGGTGGTAACCGGCACCGGCGGCGTATGCTGTACGGTTTGCCGAAAGCTGAAAGGATTGCCAAAGGCAAAGGTATTCTCTTTTTCATTAAGCGCATTACGAACAAACAAAGAGACCTGCCAATGCTCCGGTGCATCCAGTTCCAACCGCAAATTCAACATATGCGAGCGTTCCGCATGGCGATTGTCTGCCCTGGTAAACGTCAGGTTTGCCTGACCTGAATAGGCGTAATCAAGGCCCACATGCCAGTCTTTCCCGGGCCAGGCAGGCCAAGTGTACTCGGCAGAAATACCGCCGGCCAGCTTGGGGATACTGGGAAGTTGATTGTTGGGGTTTGCGCCCAGAAATGGATTGGCAATCACCAGTTTTGCATCATTAAATGCGATATTAGCCCCAAGACTAAACCCTTCGAACGGGTTGGCCTGCACTTCTAATTCCAGTCCACGGCTGCGAGCGTACCCGGCATTGAGGATAAAGGAAAACCCATCCGGTAAAATCTGGTCAGACTGAATATCATTCCATTTAAAGGTGAAGGCCGCTACATCGATTTGAAGACGTCCATCGGACAATGAAAATTTGCCGCCGGCCTCATACATTTTGAGTTTGTCAGGTTCAAACGTCTGATCTTCGCCCTTTTGGGTATCATTTTCTTCGGTTTCAAAAAACACGCTGTCTGGACTATTCAGGTTGATACCACCGGGGCGGTAGCCCTGGCTGGCCTGAACATAGTACAGCGTGTGATTATTGGGCTGATAGCTAAGCACGGCCTTAGGCGTAAAGCCGTGATCACGGCTTTTACCGGCACGGGGGATGGTGCCTTTCCCCAAAGAGCCATCAACCGTTGCCTGGGTGCGTTCATCAGAATAGAACCAGCGCAAACCACCTGTCAGGTTTAGATTATATGGAAAATGCCAAGTTGTTTCGCCAAAAAGGGCAACTTCATTGGTTCTTTCGCGCCGATTTTCTCTAAACGCCACGTCGCCATCTATCGGGTTGGTTCCTAGCGATGCGGCCAGGCCTGGAATGGTCAGGGAAGAACGGTATGTCTCATAACGTTGTGAGGCAAAGGTGCCGATCAACCAGTCAAACCGCCCCCCCGTTCGTGATACCAGACGTGACTCGTTGGTAATCATATTGATAACCCGTTTTACCGCAAACGGGCTGGCGGTGATTGGCAAACCAGACAGACTGGGAACAGAACTGGAGGCATCAATTCGGTCATCAATAGTACGATGGACAATTGCCGTAGAAGATACAATATCCCCCCAATGATAGGACCCCTTCACATCAACAAACGGGTTAATATAGTCATCCTCATGAGGTTCTTGCACCAGGTTGGCACGATTATAGGGGCCATAAGCTTCAAGAAAATATTGCGTGTCGTCGGCGATCACATCCTGGAAGTTCAACCCCGTGGTTACAGACCAGTTTTCATTTAGATAGGCTAGCAACCGCAAACGCGTGCCAAACACATCAGTTGAATTCACATTCTTCAAATTCAGGGCAACATCATCAATATACCCTGCGGTATGATCGATATAGCCTGTGGCCCGAAACGCCAGCTTGTCGGCAATCAGGGGCAGATTAATAGTGGTACTGAGGTGTTTGTTGGTACCCCCATTGTGGGTTTGTGAAATACTGGTGTGAAAAATCGCTGTATAATTCTCCATATCTGGCAAGTTTGTCACCACCCGATACAGGCCGCCTAAAGATCCAGCGCCATAAAGTGTGCCCTGAGGTCCGCGCAACACCTCTACATGGTCTACGTCTTCCAGCTGAAGATAGGGGTCCGGTTCGTTATAGTTCAGACGAATATTATCCAGATACGCACCAATCGTGGCCTGTTGCCGGCCGGTAAAACTGCCATCAGAAATGCCGCGTATGAAAATTTTGTTCCGGCTGGGCCCCAGATTGGTCGATGACATACCTGCGGTATGTTGGGCCAGCGCATTGGTATCGTTTATCTGCAAGCGTTCCATTTCGATGGAACCCTTTACCGCCAGACTAAGCGGCAGCCGTCTGGCAATACTGGCTCTCTTGGTGGCATGAACAATGATCAGATCATCGTTGATATTGGGTGGCTCAATCGCAGAGCTTTGTGCAACATTGGGCTTGCCGGCACGGCGTATTGTTACCGGGGCAACAATAATGCGATAAGCTCCCGGCCCGGCTCGGCGAAATCCATAGCCCGATCCCTCCAGCACCGCCTTGAGAGCATCTTCGCGGGCAAACAAGCCCAGTACTGCCTTGCGTCTGACTTTTTCCAGATCCAGGTCAGAAAAATCAACAGAAATGCGGGTCTGGCGTGCCAACTGGGTCAACGCCCGGTCAAGACGCATGGGGGGAAGATCAATAATAAAGGTTTTTTCGTCTTCAGCATAAACCGTCGGCGCTGATATAAGGCTCATGACGCCGAGAAAACAGGCGATCAGTCCTTTTGTGCTGAAATTATGGATACTCCACCCCACCATGCTCATACCTTTACTCACGAAATATTTATTGGTCATTACGATTCATTATTATGAATCAAAAGAACACTGGAATGCGTTTCTTTTGTTTTTAACGAAAAGAATGCCGTTAAATCGCGTAAGGCTCTTTTCTGGTCATGGATTTGCAGCACTCCAGAAAAACGTAAATTTCCCAGATCTGCATCTGCCAGGATGACGGGTCTGTCAAAATATCGGTTCAGCTCAGCGGTTACGGTGGCCAAATCGTCATTTTCAAAGACTAACTGACCTTGTTTCCATGCAGTCAGCTGTTCCACATCAAATGTATGGGTCTCAATATCATGGCCAAAACGGTATACCGCTTGATCACCAGCCGTCAGGCGGACAGGTTTGGGATCCAGGTCTAGTTGTTCTCCATTGGTCATAACCAGGCCGATATCCACAATCCCTTCGGTAACCGACACCTGGGTGCGGTCCAGATCATTGCGTATATCAAACCGGGTACCAATGTCGGTCACTTTCAGATCATTAACGGCAACTGTAAAAGGGCGGGTCTGGTCATGGTGGACGGAGAAAAAGGCTTCACCTTTTTTCATATTCACCTGACGAATATTCTTGCCATACTGAATGGTAATATCCGTATTTGTATTTAGCATGACGGTGGAACCATCTGCCAGTGTTACGGTCCGTTGTTCGCCAACACCGGTGCTGTAGGAGGTAGTTTGAGTGCCAAGAAATACCGGTGAAACCAAAACCAGCAAGGTGGCTGCTATCGCGGCACCAAAGCCGCCGCCAAACACAACTGGGCGGGCACGAGCCGCAGAACGCAAACGACGAAAGGGAAAGGCAATTACATTTTCCGGCAGTGTTTTCTGTTCGTTTTCAAAGCTGGTCGAATCCGCCAGTTCGCCGGCGGCATCCCATATTTTGGCCACAGCATCATAAGCCGCATTGTAGGCCGGGTCGGTCTCCAGCCAGCGCGTAAAGGCCATCCAATCATCGCCGGTCGCAGCACCACCCTGCAGACGCACATGCCATTGCACGGCTTCTTCCTCGAGCTTACCAGGGTCATATGTATGTACGTGCGTTTTCATTGTTTATATTTCTTGTTTTATAACCGAATGACGCCACCGATTACGCGGACCCTCCAGTTTTTATTTAAAAATTCTGCGCCCCCTCATCCCCACCGCTTTGCCAGGCAAAGGCAATATGAGGACTATCAAAAGGTATCTGAATACCTACCTTAGTCTGTCTTGATTATGCCCTGATCATGCATCTTTTTTTCTCTATATATAGAGACATAAAGTCGCCCCCATAAAAAATGCAATATTTTCAAATTAATTGCATTTCTACTGGAGGGTGAAGTCACCCCATGACGTCTTCCCGGTATGAGCAGCACATCAGCTGTCAAACAATAAATACCGAGGAAAGATCGTGAGTGTTTTAGAGTTACAGATTAGCAATGACGGCAAAGACCGCGGCCAGGTTTTGATCAACCGTGAGACCGTTGGCAGCTATGCACGGGTAACCCCGGCAGTGATCTCGCTGACCAAACACTTCATGCCTGAACGCCGCCGTGTTGAAGCTTTTATCGAAAAGGTCTATGCGGAAAAATACGGTGCCAAACTGGACACGCACTATCCTTACCTGATGAGCGCCCGTGACGCTTCTGGCAAGATTTTGGCCGCCATCGGTTTCCGTCTTGCCAAAGACGAACCCCTTTTTCTGGAACACTATCTGGATAACTCAATTGAACACGACATCAGCAACAGCCTGTGCCGCAAGGTAGAGCGTGCAGAAATTGCTGAGCTGGGCAGTCTGGCTTCCGAAGGTCATGGCGCCACCTTCTTCTTGTTCATGGTATTGGCAGATTATTTGAAATCACAAGGCTTGAACTATGCCACCATCACCGGCACCCGGGTTCTGAAACGTTTTTTTGGATATCTTGGTCTTGATCCTCGTCAATTGGCCAAAGCAGACAAAACCCGCCTTCCTGATCAGGGCGAACATTGGGGCAGCTATTACGACACTGATCCGCAAGTTCTCTTTGGCGACATTGCCGCCGGGTGCCGTCTGCTTCCGGTAAACTACAAAGGCAGTGTCGGTATTGCCAATGATGTGGAACCACAACCCCTCTATTCTCGCCTGCATCAGCCTCTCCGCGGAGCAGTAAAATGAGCGCCGTTATAGACGCCATACGGGATCATGCGCGCGTCAAACCTGACGCCCTGGCTCTGCAAGGTGCCGGCTGGGAGTGCTCTTACAAAGATATGGCACTTGCCATCGACAGAACCGCAGACTGGCTGCAAAAGCATTGTCTGACCCACCGTCCCGTTGCTGTAGACGTATCCAACGGGCCTGCCTGGATCATCTTGGACCTGGCATTGGAGCAGGCATGTCTGGCCAGTGTGCCGCTGCCGCCATTTTTCACGCCTTTGCAAAGGCAACATGCCCTTGCCGACTGCGGCGCGAGATGGCTGATCAGCGACACGGAAGAGGTAGATATAACCACCGATGGAGCGAAGGTTAAAACCTTTAACATCGGCCCCTTTTCCCTGCGGGCTCATTCACTGGACTTTCCCAAGGCCAACATCCCCGATGGAACCGCTAAAATTACCTATACTTCCGGCTCTACGGGTAATCCAAAAGGGGTTTGCCTCTCGCAGGAAGGCATGGAAGCGGTTTCACGCTCCCTGGTCGAGGTAATCGGCAGTGACTATGCCGGCATACATTTTTCAGTACTTCCCCTCCCTGTACTGCTGGAAAACGTTGCCGGCCTTTATACCACTTTGCTGGCGGGCGGCAGTTGTCGCATTGAGCCGGCCAAAGATATCGGCTTTGAGCACACCTTTATGCCAGACTTTTCTTTGTTGGCTCGCAGCCTTCGTGAAGCCAAGGCCAGCAGCATTATCCTGGTCCCGGAAATTTTGGGTGGGCTGCTCTCCACTCTGGAAGCCGAAGATGCTCGTCTGGATGACATGCGCCTGATCGCCGTGGGCGGTGCGCGCGTTGCTCCTGACCTGCTGAAACGCGCCAAAGACCGTGGCTTGCCAGTTTTCCAGGGTTACGGTTTGAGCGAAGTTGCCTCTGTGGTTGCCCTGAACACGCCCAATGACATTGACCCGGAAACAACCGGGCGGGTGTTGCCTCATGTCAAACTCAGCATTGATGAAGATGGCGAGATCATCATTCATAACCCCGCTCTGCTTGGTTATACCGGCACCCATACCTTCTCTACCCCTTTACACACAGGGGATCTGGGCACCATTGATGAAAATGGACGCCTGCGCATTACCGGGCGCAAAGCCAACCTCATCATTTCGGGTTTTGGCCGCAATATTGCCCCGGAATGGGTAGAAAGTGAATTGCTGGCCGAGCCACAAATTGGCCAGGCCGTCGTTTATGGCGAGGCCAAGCCGGCCCTTGGCGCCCTGATTGTTCCCGGTGGTTTTGATGTAGACGATGCTGCCCTAGCGGCCGCCATTGCCCGCGCCAATGATCGCCTTCCCGATTACGCCCGTATCAAACACTGGGTCAAAACCATGCCTTTCTTGCCATCAAATGGACTGGCAACTGGCAATGGTCGGCCTAAACGCAAACAAATTCTCAAGGAGTATAAAAAAATGACGGAAGCCAGTTACAAGACCGAGGGTCAAAGCCGTTCTTTCTTCGAACGCCTGGTTCAGGAAACCACCACTGAGCAGCAATACCTTAGCAATATCCCGCAAATCATGGATGCCATGAAAGGCGATATTTCGCTGGAAACCTATATTGCTTATCTCACCGAGGCCTATCATCACGTCAAACATACGGTGCCTTTGATGGAGTGTGCCAAAGCACATATGCCAAAGGAAAAAGCCAATATGATTGAAGCCCTTGAAGAATATATCGAGGAAGAAACCGGGCACGAAGAATGGATCCTGAACGACATTGCCAATGCCGGTGGAGATGCCGAAGCCGTACGCAATGGCAAGCCCCGCTTTGCCACGGAAATGATGGTCTCTTACGCCTATGACACCATTACCCGCATTAATCCGGTGGCCTTTTTTGGCATGGTATTGGTTCTGGAAGGGACCAGCACGCAATTGGCCACTAATGGGGCCAAAGCGGTACAGGAAAAACTGGGTCTGGATGACAATTGTTTCTCCTACCTCACCTCTCATGGTGCCCTTGATCTGGAACACATGAAGTTTTTTGCCGACCTGATGGGGCAAATCGATGACCCCAAAGATCAGGAAGACATCCTGCACATGGCCAAACGTATGTTTGTGTTATTCGGCAACATGTTTGGCGGCATTCCCCACAAAGAGGAGATTAAAAATGCGGCTTAAGGGAAAACATGTCGTGATCACCGGCGGTGCCGGTGGTCTGGGCAGTCGTATCAGCGCCTTAATGCAGAAAAAAGGCGCCCAGCTGACCATTGTAGATCGTGCCAAAGAGCTGCCTTTTGATGCAAATCTGGTAACCGGAGATCTGTCGACCCAGGAAGGCATTGCTGCCATTGGCGAACAATTGGCCGCCCTGGAACCGGACATTCTGGTCAATCTGGCGGGGATCCAGTATTTTGGCCCTCTGGAAAAACAGCCGGCGGATTCTATCCAGCTGACCTATATGATCAACTTGGTGGCACCGGTGATGTTAAGCCAGGCGGTGTTACCAGCCATGCGCAAACGCGGCAAAGGACAGATCGTCAATATCGGCTCAATCTTCGGGTCTATTAACTTTGCCCATTTTGCCACCTATTCGTCGGCCAAGGCCGGTTTGAAAGGGTTTAGCGAAGCCATCAGACGCGAGCTGCAAAGCACTGGTGTTGGCGTAACCTATATTGCTCCGCGAGCCGTAAAAACGCCGTTGAACAATAATACCGTTATGCGCTTTGCCGAACTGACCCGCATGGCCATGGATGACCCGGATTACGTGGCAAACCGTATCGTTAGATCGATCATCGCCGGTAAGAAAGACGTCTATATTGGCTTCCCGGAAAGCTTTTTTGTGCGCCTCAACGCGGTGTTACCCCGCCTGGTTGATGGCTCATTGGTAGCGAATGACAAGATTGCTCGCAACCTGTTTCAAATCCAACAATCCTGATTGGGAGACTTATGATGAAAATTCTTACTCTTGCCATTTTTGGCGCCCTTATGATGGTGCAACCGGTCTACGCCGATGCCGTCGATGATGGGGTTGCTCACCTTCAACAACAATGGGCGGTTATCAATTACAAAACCCCTGACCCCAAAGTACAACTTGAGAAAATGGCAGCCTTGGCGGACGAAGCGGATCAGCTTACTGCGGCCAATCCCAACCGTGCTGAACCGCTTGTCTGGTCGGCCATTATCAAAAGCACTGAAGCTGGCATGAAAGGCGGCATGGGCGCTTTGGGTCTGGCCAAACAGGCCCGGCGCGAACTGGAACAGGCTATTAAAATTGATGGCAAAGCGCTGGACGGCTCTGCCTATACCAGCCTTGGTTCCCTGTATTATCAAGTTCCCGGTGGTCCGATTGGCTTTGGCAGCAAGAAAAAAGCCCGTGCCAATTTGCAACAGGCGCTGGCCATTAATCCGGATGGTATTGATGCCAACTATTTTTATGGTGACTTCCTGTTGCGCCGTAAAAAATATGAAGAAGCAATTGCTGCTTTTGAGCATGCCCTGGATGCTCCGGCGCGCCCCAACCGTCCCATTGCTGACGAAGGCCGTCGCAAGGAAATCGAGGCGAAACTGGCCGAAGCAAAAGCAAAAATTGCTGGCTAGTCAGACTGAACACAACGTACATGCACACCCGCCCGGTTAATCCCGGGCGGGCTGTGATGTTTACCAAGCAGGAATTGGGCAAGATTGAACGAGGGGGCAATAAAAGGTCAGATTATAATGCCTGTCTTGAACACAGCTCCGCCAACGTTTATCCGTTTTGGAAAGTTTATTATAATTAGCTGGATTGCGACGCTGATCTTAACGCTAGATGCCCCCGCGCAGGCTGCCAGCACCCCGGATTTCAAATTTGGTTCGATGGTCAACCCCCAAGACCATTCGCCAGCCCGTGGGGTGCGGCCATTATTGGTAATTCTGTTGCAGGCCCGTCCGGGACAGGGCGTCACCCCTACCCTCACCCATGATAGCACGTATTATGAACGCCGACTGTTTGGTCCGGGCTATCCTAATGTCGCCGATTATTTCAAAGCCAACTCTTTCTTCATGACCAGTACTGCTTTGCGTGGCGGCCGTGGAATGAACTGGCATAAAGCCGCCATAATCGGCCCGTTCATTGATACGACTCCCCCCAGCACAAAAACAGATCCTGAAGCTGCCAAAAAAGAAAACAGCAACCGGCGTTTCAGCAGCATCAAGGGTATTGCCGCGACACATGGTTTTGATTTTGGACATTATGATCGCAATCGCGATGGCACCGTTAGCGAAGCAGAACTGGGCATACTGGTTATCGATAACTTTTCCCATATTGGCGGTGTTACCAGTGCCAACCCTGGTTGTATCGATGTAGCCCGTCCCGCCGGTGGTGTAATTTCAGTATGTTCTGCCGTGTCTTTTATCGGTGAAGACACCAATATTGCCACGTTTGCCCATGAGCTTAGCCACCAATTGGGTACCATTGACCTTTACGGCACCAATTGCCTTAGCAAAAACCTGTCTCTCATGTCCTGTACGGCTGCCAATGATTTGTTTCTCAGCTTTCTGGATCCATGGCACCGCAGTCGTCTGGGGTGGCTAAAGCCACGCCTGTTTAGGCTGGACAGAGTCGGTACAGCTTATCTGAGCGAACCATCGAATGGCTATGAAGATGCCTACAATAATGGCCCGATTATTCTGTATGACCCCAGCCACGGCCCCCGGGAATATTTTATGTTGGAATACCGGGCGCGACAGAGGGATAAAGCCAACCAACCCTATGGTTATGATGCAGACATTCCCCGCAATGGCGTCGTTGTCTGGCATATCAAAACTGACACGGATGGTAATTTATTAAGCATACCAGACCGCATCCCCGATCGCCTCAACCACAAGTGCGGGGAAAAAAATGATCAGGGCATATACCATACCAGTACGGCCATCATGGGAAAACGATTACAGGAGAACACCATACAACAGCCCACAAGGCTATCGGGCATCGGCCTGAGCTGTGGCAAGGTCATGTCGGCGGTGGTCATTTCCCCAGGAGGCCAAGGCCGTCCAAACCGGTGGGGAGGCAGTCTGCCATGGACGCCGCGTTCCGGCCCATTTTTCCTGAAATGGCTGAACAATGCCAATACTGGCTATGGCCAGGACACCGGTATGCGCTTTCGGATATATGACATGAACAGAAAAGGCGCCAGAGTTCGTTGGGATCCCCGTTAATTCGTTTTCCAATAGGAAATACACGGGATTTTTTCACGATCGCACCGGTCGGCATATTTACGGGCGATTTCGGTAATCTCCTGCAGCAGGCCGCTTTGCAGCGTGATCGGGTTTAGGCCCAGCCCCAAAAGGCTGTCATTCTTGACATGCAATTCGTTTTCAGCCGCTTCGTTACGGGGATTATCCACATTGGCAATTTGCGCGCCAGTCAGATCACTGATCATTTGTGCCAGATCACGCACCCGATGGGTCTCGGTCATCTGGTTCATAATATGCACACGCTCGCCTGCCTGCGGCGGGTTTTCCACCGCCAGCAAGATACACTTCACCGTATCCTGAATATTGATAAAGGCACGGGTTTGCCCACCGGTGCCGTGCACCGTCAGGGGATAATTCACCGCCGCCTGCATCAAAAACCGGTTCAGCACGGTGCCATAGTCGCCATCATAGTCGAAACGATTAATCAGGCGTTCGTCCAGACGGGTTTCCTCGGTTTGCGTACCCCACACAATACCCTGGTGAAGGTCCGTAACCTTGATGCCATCATTCTTGTTATAATAGGCAAACAGCAACTGATCCTGGGTTTTGGTCAGGTGATAAATACTGCCCGGATTGGCCGGGTAGAGAATTTCCTGGGTAAGGTTTTCCCCCTCGTCGGTTTCTACCTTGATCTGCAGATAGCCTTCGGGAATTTTCATTCCTGCTGTACCATAGCCATAAACCCCCATGGTACCCAGATGGATGATGTGTGTATCCAATGCATTGGCTTCGACAATAGCAGCCAGAATATTGTTGGTGGCATTCAGATTATTATCAACCGTATAGCGCTTGTGATACGAGGACTTCATCGAATAAGGGGCGGCGCGCTGCTCTGCAAAATGGATGACCGTATCGGGCTTAAACTCGCTGAAAAGCGATAAAAGTCGGTGATAATGCTTGGCGATATTGAAGTTATAAAACGGAATTTTTTTACCACTGATCTCTTCCCAGGCCGCCAGGCGAACGCCCATGTGAGAAATCGGTGTCAGCGAGCCAACTTCCAATTCATTATCGATATTTCGCCGCGACAGGTTATCAACAATAACCACCTCATGGCCCATCTTCGAAAGATGCAGCGCCGTCGGCCAGCCACAAAAACCATCGCCGCCCAACACACAAATACGCTTACCCATCACTGTCCCCTTAGACTCACCTTCTAGATTCAATAGATATAATTTTGGTGTTTGGCAAAGGTGTGACACGATAAAAAAAGCGCAGGACCAGTTAATTGGGGCGACCACACTGATGAGGATTTTGATGGTGAGTTGGGTGACATCGAGTACGAGCACAACGACGCTTGATCGGGTAAGCTGAGAGTTAAATTTAGGGACGACAAACGTATGCTATGCTGGGAGTGTAATGTAATTCTCTAATTTGGCATCGCACGTCGTGGTATTTAGAAAGAAAGTGTCTATCTTTGAACCTTTCATTTGGCATAACTGGCCTCTGAATCTATGTGCAGGTACATATTGGTAGATCGTCCAGTTTTCTAGGGGCACTTCAATTTCTCATACGAGGACAGGAACATGAAAACCTTTTTTAGTCTGCCTTCGAATAGAAAACGTTACATACCCGCTTTTGCAGGCCCGCTGTTATTGGTTGTTTTGTCGGCTTGTGTGGCGATTCCCTCCGCGGAGGTAAAACTTCTGGCCGATGATGGCGCACAGGGCGATTTCTTTGGTTACAGTGTGGCGACCTTCGGCGATATCGCACTGATTGGGGCCTTCAAAAACGACAACGTGAAGGGTGTTGATGCGGGTTCGGCCTACGTGTTCACCCGCTCCGGTAATATCTGGCGCCAGCAGGTCAAGCTCACTGCCCTTGACGGAGCGGCGAACGATACATTTGGTGGCAATGTTGCGCTTTTCGGCGATACCGCTGTGATTGGCGCCATGCGCGATGACGATAAGGGCGATAATTCTGGATCTGCCTATGTTTTCACCCGCTCCGGGGGCGATTGGAACCAGCAGGCCAAACTTACTGCTGCGGATGGCTCACATGGCGACGCCTTCGGTCAGAGCATTGCGCTCTCCGGCGACACCCTCGTCATTGGGGCACCACATGATGGCGACCAGGGCGATGACTCTGGCTCGGTCTACGTGTTCACGTGGTCCGGGACGGTTTGGAAACAGCAGGCCAAGCTTACAGCCGCCGATGGCGCACAGGGCGACGTGTTCGGCATCAGTGTCGCGCTTTCTGGTGACACCATTGTGGTCGGAGCTGATCTGAATGATGAAAAAGCCCTTAATGCGGGCGCGGTGTATGTCTACACCCGCTCTGGAAGCAGTTGGAGCCAGCAGGCCAAACTTACCGCCGCGGATGGCGCGGAGACTGATATCTTCGGCGTTAGGGTCGCCCTGTCTGGTGATACCGCCTTAATTTCGGCCCGCAGAGACGACGACGACGTAATGGGCATAGATGCAGGTTCGGCCTATGTATTCATCCGCACCGGGACAACCTGGCGCCAGCAAGCCAAGCTCACTGCCCATGACGGTGCAGAGGATGACAGGTTTGGCCGCAGCGTTGCCCTTGACGGTGACACCGCATTGATTGGCGCCATGTTTCAAGACAATAAGGGCGACAATTCCGGTTCAGCCTATGTATTCACACGCTCCGGTAATATCTGGAGCCATCAGGCCAAGCTTACCGCTGCCGATGGCGCGGCTGATGATGTCTTCGGTTGGAGCGTTGCGATCTTCGGCGACACCGCACTGGTCGGGGCCACTCGAAATGACGACAAAGGCAACGAATCGGGTTCGGCCTACGTCTTTGGTATCAACCGCGACTAATATGATGGCATTCAATCGGTGGAAGGCCATAAATCCGGCAAACAATCTGGATCACTATATCGAACAGTTCAAAATTTATCACATTGATAAATTAATTGGCGCAGAATTGTCGGACGGCCTGGTTAGGTTGAAATCAGCGATCACAAAATGAGCGCAAATGTATTTATTCGCAGCCGGCGAAACCGTCGGCTTCCATTTTTGCTTCATAAGGCCCGGCAACATCAGCACCAGAAACGTAATTGCCTTTGATATCGTCCCAGTCATCCGCCTGAATTTCGACCATCCAGTTTGCATAGGGATCTTCATTCGCCAGGCTGGGATTGGCAACCAGGGCATCGTTGGAGGCCAGAACCTCTCCCCCCGCCAGTGATTTGGCCGGGCCAACCCATTTACCGGATTCTACGGTGGCGCAAGAACGCCCGGCCTTGACCTTGCGGCCAACTTTTTTAGGCGTAAAAGCAACCAACTGGCCTGCCATGGCCGTAGCCACCGAGGTCATGCCCAGCCTGATTTTACCACCGCCTTCTTCTTTTACCCAAATGTGGTTTTCCACATCATAAAGAAGGTCTTCGGGGAAATGACAACCGCGAACGTCTGGCATGATAAGAATCCTTTTATCTTACTCTCTATACGGAATTTAACCGGATCGGTTTGGAAGAGCAACAAAACTCTCCAAGTCCTGCCACTTCCATTTTACCGCTGACAAACAGATAAAGATGATTGGCCACCAGGCGCATCATGGCAAGACGATTGGGCGTGTCTTCATGATCCGGGTTCAGCACAATCAGGTTATAGTGATAAACCAGTTCTCGGGCAGTTTCGCGGCAGGCATTAAAACTGGGATCGCCCTTGGCGCCCTGCCTGTGCAGAGCCAAAATCCGAAACCCTTCTTTCAGCTCATCCGTAGGTATCTTGTCATGAGCACTCAGCCAATGCTCCAAAATCTCTTCACCGGAATTAAGCAAGAAAAGGGCTGCTGCCGCCGGATCTCCTTCGGGCAAAGGAGCATCCAGAGCCTTGCCTATGTCGGCAACACTCCTCATGCGATTTTCATTTCCTTCAGCATGGGAATGGCATTGGAAACATTCTCATGAATGCCGACTTTGCGCGGGCTAAGCCCCATGGCCAGACCCAGCAATTGCGTAAAATAAATGATCTTCACATTCGTCTCGGCGGACATACGCTTGAGGGCGCGAATCTGGTGCATTTCCAGACCAGAATGACAGGTCGGGCATTCCGTGGCGATCACATCGGCCCCGGCGGCTTCGGCTGCCTGCAGGATGTTCAGCACCAACTTGGTCGAGGTGTCACTGTCAGACAGAGTATGGGCGCCGCCACAACAGGCGGTTTTCAGCGGAAATTCCACATTAACGGCCCCCGCAATTTCCAAAAGGTCATCCATATAATGTGGCTTTGACGTGCTTTCGCTATCGCCACCCTGATCTTTTTCGGGAAAAATATGGCGCGGTCGCGTATACATACAGCCATAATAATTGGCAACTTTAAGCCCTTTAAGACCGCCTTTGATTTTGGCTTTCAACTCTTCTTCGCCATAGCCAAACTTGATCCAGTCCAAGGCATGGATGGTTTCCACTTGCCCGGCTTCATAGGCTGGATGGTCTGCTTTGGCAGAAATTTTCTCGACGACTTCGCGGGATTTTTCTTTATGGGCGATATCATATTCAGCCTTTTTGAGGTTGTGATAACAGCCATTACACGGTGCCATCACCACATCCTGTCCCATATTATTATGAGCCAGAGACATCACTCGCGAGGACAGATAGGTCTGGATTTCCGGGTCAACATTCTTGACCTCCATCGCTCCACAGCAATTCCAGTTTTCGATATCAACCAGTTCCAGATCCAGTTTTTTGGCAATGGCCCGGGTCGAGGTATTATAGGGCTGTGCCGTGCCTTCCAGCGCACAGCCATGATAATACGCGACTTTTTTATATTTTTCTTTGCGATCGGACATCGGTTTATCCTTTATTTAATGGGGTCCAGGCCAAGGGCGGCGCGTTCAGCAGCCTTCTCCTCGGCGATATGTTCTTCAATGGCGGCACGGGCTTTGCCCCAGCCTTTGGTCTTGGGCTGAAAGAGGGTGGCCCACCCCATACCAAACAGATATTTGATCGGCAGATTGGTGATCATTTTCTTCACCATCTCAATCAGCCAGTCCTGTATCAGCGGCTGCTTTGAGTTCAACAGGAAGTTTTTCAGAATCCGACCATCTTCGATCTTTCCGGTTTCCACCACCTGGCGGGTGAATTCCTCATCAAAAATCGTGGATGGTGTTGTTTCCGTATGCCCTTTCATTTCCAGCCAGTGCGCGGTGGCTTTCATCACCCCTTCGGGCACCACATCACGAGGGCAGGCATAGGTGCATTTATTGCAGGAAACGCATTGCCAGATGATTTCCTTGTCCCGCAACAATTCCGATTCCATGCCCATACGGATTAGGTAAATCCAGTAACGCGGGTTAAAGTCTGGATTAATGGCATTGACCGTGCACGAATTGGTGCATGATCCACATTGCCAGCAGCGGTGGATATATTCACCCCCGGGCAAAGCCGCAATTTCTTCCTGTAACTGCTCGTTATAATCGGTGACCACCCGGGTTTCGATAAACGTGCTCCAATGGCCGGAAACATCCACCCCATCGATAACCAGCTTATCGTGGGTTTTAATGTTTTCCGGGCGGATCAGGTGTTTTTCATGAATGGCCATAGGTTCACTCAGTTTTGTTCAAGAAGGTTGGCGTCTTCCAGCACGAAAGCCGTGCCATCAATGGATTTCAGCCGGGTTTTATTGGTTTTGGGTTTAATCCCATCCAGCCCCAGAAGGCGGCGGGTGTATTCCATGGGGTCCTGCGGCGAGGCAAAGTCAGTACGCAAATACGACCCACCCTGAGCACAAATATAATCGGCATAGATTTGCGCGCACAGAAGATCGATATAGTTCAACACATCGCGGAAAATACCATTTTCTGTCAGATACTGGCTGAGCTCTTCTCGAAGCGTAATAAAGGTCAGATAGGTGTCGGGCACATCCAGGGTGATATGATCGATCTGATCATCAAACCACACTTCGCGCAAAAAGCCGGTATTGGCGTTAACGTCCCACATCCAGCGGGTCATTAATGGATAACGTTCCGGGTCCACATTATGCAAAATTTCGGCCGCCAGATCACGTACCCAGCGGTGTTTTTTATCCGCTGGAAAAGTCTGGCAGAATGCTTCAATACGCGCATCGGCGGTCGAGGTATCCTCGCGCCCCTCAAGCAACTTGCCAACCGCGGTTCGCAAGACTGCAAATTTATCCGCTTCCAGATAAGGGGCCACACGGCGTCGAACCGTCGACATGAACACACACAGGCCGCTAAAGGTTTCGGCCGTCATGGTTTCATGGGCATTATCCAAAAGTGCTTCTTTAAACAGTGTGCTTTTCAGCTTCAGGGCTTCGATATAACGCTCTATCCCGCCCATGGGTTCACACCCTGCGATGGCCTGTTGCAAGGCTTGCTGTAAAATAGGGCCGGACAGGTGCAATTCTGGGCGCGCTTCGCCCACCGCCAAAGCGGCATCCTTTTTTGATCTGTTCAAAAAGGATAACACCAGACCTTACTCCGCCGCTGCCATCTGGCCATTGGCAATCGCCAGCGCACTAAATGCGGCGGCCTGCCCCTGGGCAATGGAGTCATCAATGGTTTCCGGTCCGGTCGCAGAGCCAGCAACAAACACGCCTTCTCTGGAGCTGGCCCCCATGCCACCATATGATGAGGCACGATCGATAAAGCCGTTGGGTTCCAAATTGACGTCAAAAATTGATGAAAGCAGCATGTTATCCACATTAGGATCCATCCCAACGGCGTGCACCACCATATCAAACGGAATGGTAATCGGGCGTTTGACCAAGGTGTCTTCGCCTTTGACAATCACTTTGTCGCCATCTGAAGTCACCTCAGCAATACGAGCCTTGATATATTTGACTTTGAACTCTTCCTGGCTTTTCCAGTAATATTTGGTTTCCAGAAGACCAAAGGTGCGAATGTCCATATAATAAACATAGACATGGCAATCAGGCAGCTCTTCGCGAATTTCCATAGCCAGGTTGGCCGAAACCGAACAACAGATTTTAGAGCACCACTCGCGGCCGATTTGACGGTCACGGGATCCAACGCAAAGCAAAATGGCCACCCGTTTTGGCTTTTCGCCATTGGAAGGACGACGCACGCCCTGCCCCGATGAGATCATCTGTTCCACCTGAGTGGTGGTCACTACATCAGGATAGGTGCCAAAACCCCATTCGGGCTTATTGATACTGTCAAAATGGGTAAAGCCGGTGCACAGCACCGCGGCCGCAACGCTATTACCTTTGCCTTCGGAATATTTCACCGAAAAATTGCCGGGCTTGCCGGAAAATTCTTTGACGGTGGTGCCGGTTTTTACCGTGATCAGCTTGTTGCCGGTCACCCGGTCAACCATGCCGCCAATGGCATCTTTGGCCCATTCACCCGACGGCACCAGCTTGGCATAGCCAGAATGAATTGGCGTGCCGCCCAGGCTGTCTTTTTTCTCAACGATAATGCATTTCTGACCCACACTGGCCAGTGAATGTGCAGCCGCCAGCCCGGCCGGGCCACCACCTACAATCAGGATCGGTTTAGTGCTCATGTGATTTGCTCTTGTTTCTTAAAGCCAGGCCCGCCGGTAATGCGCCGACGTGGGTCGTATAGATTTTCCTGTTCACCGCCGGCTTCGATCTGCTTCAGATAGCCTTCGAATTCGGCCTTTTTGGCCTGCCAGTCGATACCAAGTTTTTCAAACAGTTTTTCGGTAGAAGAGGCATGCCAATGCGATTGAACAACTTTATAGGGATGTGCGCCGCATACCAGTGCCGCAAATTGCACATCGGCAATCACCGGCAAGTCATAATTTTTGCCATCGGCCTGACCAATCCACTGGTTCTTGTCCAGCGTGGTGATACAGCCCGTATCATGACCAATCATCACATCAGAATTGGCCTCTTCGACGGCCACTTTGATCTTGCGGTCAATGGAGAAGGAACGGGTAAATTCACGTTCCGAAATAATGTGGCGAAAGCCAAACCCACAGCAATCATACCAGGTTGAATAATCAATCGCCTGGGCGCCCAGGGCCTCGATAATGCCGGTGGACACCGCCACCCGGTCACCGTTCAGTACGTCATCATCATAAATAACGTCTTGGGGCACCATTTTATATACATGGCAGGCCGGGTGAATGGTGGCGCGAATATTAGA
This sequence comes from Robiginitomaculum sp., assembly GCA_015485335.1. Taxonomy (GTDB): domain Bacteria; phylum Pseudomonadota; class Alphaproteobacteria; order Caulobacterales; family Maricaulaceae; genus Robiginitomaculum_B. Next base: position 20,280 of record WFTT01000092.1, on the reverse strand, counting down.
ACAATCAATCACCTGATGCTCTTTGATGCGATGACGCATCACGTGGGTCCATTCGGAATAATGCACCACTTCTTCAGGGATCAGCAATTTGCCATCAATCAGGCGGTCCAGCTTGCCCAGGATTTTTTTGACCCGTTCCCGCAATTCCGCCGACAGTAGCAGATATTCGCGCACTTCCTTGTAATTCCCAAATGACGTGCCGCAATGGACCAGTGGATAGTAATATCCCTCAGGCTTGCCTTCAGCCTTGGCCGAAACATAGGCCTGGTGGAAATTACGCAAGAATACAGCCGCCAGACTTTCGATATTACCGATGCCTGAGCCGTGATAATTCCATGCCGTACAAGACGTCTGGTCAGTTTCGTCCAGATAACGGATGTCCATCTTGTTCATCAGCCACAAAAGCGATGCCGGATACCCGGGAATGTTGCCACACTGGCCACAGGATTTATGGTGCCAAAGCTGATTGGTGGGAATTTTCTTGTCCCAACCATAGAGCGTTTTGGCCATAACCGGCTCGTGCTCGTCATGAATGCGGTGCACCAGAATTTCACCGTCTTTTTCCAGCTGCCACATGACATCGCGAATATCGTGAACGCGATCCTTGTTGGTCAGCATTGAGCGCTTATTGATCTTTTGTTCGATCCACGCCGTCGCAACCAGAGCGTCCTCTTTGGAGAGATCTGAATCGCGCCATTCGGATCCGTGTCCGGTAAAGCGTTCGCCGTTATTTGTATCTTTGGTGGCCATATTGGTCTCCTTTTTGGTGAAGACGATCAGTCGTCATCATCCTGTTCGTCTTGCCAGTCTTCCCAGTCCTCGCGCTTCTCGTCCATAATGTCCAAGATCACGTCGAACAGGTTTTCATCTACGGTTTCCAGCTGGTCCAAAACCCCGGTTTCCTCCCAGATGGTGTAAAGCTCCACAGATGTCTTCAAATTCACTTCCCAGGCCGTCTCTGTAGTGTTCAGCGTTGGCATGGGGATGGCTTTGCGCAACAGCTTCAAGGGCGCATCCACCTTGGAAATATTGGGGCCCCAGTCGGCAAAGTGTTCGGGATTGATCATGTCTGGTGAAAGTTGATTGCCGGTGGAAATCAGCTTCAACATCACGCGGCTGAATGGACGCAAGACGTTCTTGGCGCTTTCCATGCCGTGTTTAATGGCCGTTTCGCGCATGATCATAATCAGACCACCAGGCGAATTGCCAAACGGACAGCGCGCCGCACAGGTATAACATTGCGCACAGGCCCAAATTTTTTCCTGCATGGCATCATAAATGCCATCCAGATTTTCCGTCCACAACAGCTGGACTATCTCGCGGGGGGAGAAATCATAATAATGAGCGGCAGGGCAAGTCGCGGTGCAAATGCCACAATTCAGACATCCGTTCAGCTCATGGTCAAAACGCATGTCAGACTGAATGTCAGTAAAGATTTCTTCCAGTTTTTCCTGCGGCAAAAGCGATTCATCGGCAAACGGGTCTCCGATGAACTCCTGAACGCGGGTGCTGGCAGAATGAGACATAGCGTCTTCCTTAGTATGTCAGAACTTTGATATCTTCTTCCATGACCTCTTCTATGAGGTAGGCTCCACCAACAATGCCTTCGCATTCGGGGATCAGGTCATCGGTGGTCATATCGAACAGATCGAGATTGGGAGAGCAGCAATAAAATTTTACGCCGGCGTCATGGGCATCCTTGATAAAATCATAGACGCTTTTGGGGGAGCCTTCCTTGACGAAAAGCTTTTCCGCCTCACCCTTTTTCATCAAACGCCCAGAGGTGGCAGTGCAAATTACCTCAACCTCATATTCCATAGCCGCCGCCACGGTGGCTTGAAATATTGGTGCGCCCAGCTCTTCGCCATTACGTGGATCCGTATTGGCCATGATGATCATTAGCTTTTCAGACATCGTCTGTATCTCCCTCCGACGGTCCGCTTTGTGCGTAACCAAAATTGGGCGGTGCTCTTGGGACGAATCCACTGCGGCACTTTGCCTCGTTGAGAATAGAATATTAGAACATTCTAATTAATGCAAGCGGGATTTTACACCTTTTTGGTGTACCGTAGAAAAACAATAGTTTTAACAAATAAATTCAAACTATTGCATCCATCCGGTCATTTGAATGATGCCGGTCATGATAGGAACAAGAGCGTCTTCAATCTCAGTTTTCATGGAACGCAAGCTTGCAAAGGCCTCTTTGGTATCACCCTGGGGCCCTTCTTCAAATTCCATAATCAGGTCTTCGGCCATGGCCAGTTTAAAACCTGGATGCCCGCTAAAGCCGATAGCATTATCGCCTATCTGAAACACCGCCGGGTGCCCGGCCTCATCCTTGGCCAAAATTTTGGCATATGCGGGCGGCACAGGGCGGTCACGCATATATGTAACATGGGGAAAAGTTTTGGGCAGATACCCGTTCAGAGCATTATCATCCACACGGTGCGCAATCCCGGCCTTAAACTCCAAAGGGGCGCTTTGCACCTCACCATCGGCCGCCAGACTTAGAATTTGCGCTCCCAGGCCAAAGGCCAGTATAGGCAAACCGGTCATTAAGGCCGCCCGGGTCAGTGTGATTTCGTCGGCCAGGGTTGGCACATCGCGCCCCCCTGCACTGCCCCATGGTCCGCCGCCCAGCAACACCAGACCATCTCCAATGGTATTAATGTCTGGAGGCTTGCCTTTTTCGGTAAAGGGACGAGCATAGTTAAAGCGAATGCGCCGCCCTTCCAGATGGTCCTCCATCAGGCCTAGATATTCCGCAGACGTGTGCTGGATGACGGAGAGATATTTCATGAAAATTGCAAACCTCTTGCAGTGTTGGGAACATGCTGTCAGACTGTATATTAGAAAAACCGCATATTGACCACACCTGTGAGGGTAACAGATGAATTGGCAACAAAGCATCATGGATATTGAAGCTCTGGAAGATGCAGAGCTGGATTCCGATCTGATAAAGGCTTTCGAAAACAATGCGGCTCATTCGCTGGAACGCCCGATTCGTTTCTCCACCCCCACCTTCAAGGAATATGAATCGAACGAGCTTTCCGGCTGTGGCAAAAACTCCTTTCCCGCCTTTTCCATAACCGCAGGTGGCTGTGCCCTGAATTGCGATCATTGCCAGAAAAAAATTCTGGAACCCATGATTCCAGCTGTAAAGCCAGAACATCTGGACCAGCAAGTGCGCGACATGATTGTGCTGCAAAACCTGCAAGGGTTCCTGCTGTCCGGCGGTTCAAACAAACGCAATGAAATTAAATACGAGCGTTACCTGCCCGTGGTGGAAAAATTGAAGAGTGATTTTCCACATCTTCAGATTGCGATTCACACCGCCCTTCTGGATGAGGCCGCCGCCAAACGCATGGAATCTGCTGGCGTTGATTCGGCGATGATGGATGTTATCGGCGCACAGGAAACCATCGAACAGGTCTATAAGCTGGACCGCCCCGTCGCCGATTTTGAGGCCACGCTGGCGGCGCTGACCTCGACCAAGCTGAAAGTCACGCCGCATATTGTGGTGGGTCTGCATTATGGTGAAATCTTGGGCGAGGAAAATGCACTGGATATTGTCAGCCGCTATAACGTGCATGCTTTGGTGCTGGTGGTGATCATGCCATTTTACGCCAAACCTGGCACGTTCAAGACGCCCTCCACAACCGATGTCGGGCGTATCTTTCTGGAGGCCCGCCAGCGCCTTCCTGATCGTCAGGTTCTGCTGGGCTGCGCTCGCCCGCCGGGTATGCACAAACGCATTACCGATGCCTATGCCGTCATGGCCGGGCTGGACGGTATAGCCTTTCCCGCCGATGGCGCAGTGGCTGTCTCCGACGCCATTGGCCGCCCCTACCATCAGGAACACGCCTGTTGCGCCATTAAAATTGGCGGCAGCGAATCGGCACAAGTTTCGGCAACCTGTGCGGCCTGATGATTACGACGCCAGACATATGCGTCATTGGCCTAGGGCCTGCCGGGTCTTGCGCTGCCTATGAGGCAGCAAAAAATAATTTCTTAACCATTGGGATTGAGCGAAAAAAAACGCCCGGCACACCCGTTCAGTGCGCTGAGTTTGTGCCCGCCTTGATGGGCAATATGGTTAATAATTTGCGCACCAGCCGCGTGCAAAACATCACCTCCATGCACACACAGGTTGAATCCTCCCCTCCCGATATCATGGAAGATTTTCCGGGACGGATGATCGACCGCACCACTTTTGATGCCGCATTGGCACAAGAGGCCCAAAATGCAGGCGCGCACTGTCATTACGGGCAGAGCGTTCGCGAAATCACTCCGGACGGTACAGTCGTTCTTGCCAATGGCACCAAAATTCAGCCCAAAGTGATCATTGCCGGTGATGGGCCGCACTCGCTGGCTGGCAAGGCCATTGGCTCCACCAATGATGAGATATTGGAAACCCGCCAGATTAGCGTTCCCTTGTTGGAACCCTTTGCGTCCACAGACATTTTTTTGAATGCCGACATTCGTGGCGGCTATGCCTGGCTGTTTCCAAAGGGTGAAACGGCCAATCTTGGGGTTGGTGTGATTGCCAAGGACAAGGCCCGCCTGAAACCCATTTTGGAAACCATCCACAGGAAATTGATTGATGAAGGCCGTGTGGGTGCGCAAATCCTGGGCCATACTGGCGGCGCCATACCGGCCGGTGGCATGACTACGCCCCACGGCATGCTGGGCGCGACCCTGGTTTTGCTGGCCGGCGATGCGGCGGGGCTGACCAATCCAATCACTGGCGCCGGGATCAATGCTGCTGTCATGTCCGGGCATTTGGCCGGTGAAGCCGCCGCGGACTGGCTGGATGGGGATCCGGATGCCCCTCAAAACTATCAACAAGATTTAATTGACCTGTTTGGAGCTTCGCTGGCGCGCGCCCTGGAACGTCGTCGCGCCTTGCTGAACACCTATGCCAATAACAATACACCAACCCCGGCTGAGCTGCGTGCCAGCTGGATTTCCTATGCAGAATACTGGGCAGCATGATATCATGCATCCCATGATGAGGAGTCGCCGAAATGACCTGTTTAAAGCCTGAAAATGCAGGGCCTGCCGCTACCGGCCCCAATGGTCTGGATTTTAATCCTTATGACGTCATGGAACCTCGTGCCCCGACCATGCCGCCAAAAGAGGCGCGCAATGGTGGCCGGGTAAAGGCCGCGGATGTTCGTCCCGAAGGGCTCTATCTGCCCAACAACAATATTCAGACGCCCAATATGGTCTCGCCGGAATATGTACAGCTATCTACCGCCGCCGCCATTACCCTGGGCATTATGCCAGGCAAAATGCACCGTTGCGGCTGCACCCGGTGCCTGAATATCCTGCTGACTTACCCCGAAGGTTGTCGTGCCAATTGCGCTTATTGTGGGCTGGCTCGCCACCGCGAAGCCGACCGGGATTATGCAGACCGCAACTTTATTCGCGTGGACTGGCCCAGCGTTCCCATGGCCAAAATTGCCCAAATCGTTGGTGAAGACCCAGACGCCAGTCCGTTTCATCGCATGTGTATCTCGATGATCACTCATCCGCGCTCTGATGAAGATACGGTCAGCGTCCTGAAGACCTGGACTGATCATGTGGACCCGGACGCCATTCCGATTTCGATTCTTTCCAATCCCACCACCATGGAGCGTCAGGACGTACAGACCCTGCGTGATATGGGATCAGACATTTTCACGGTAGCGCTGGATGCAGCCACGCCCGAAATTTTTGACCGCACCCGCGGCAAGGGCGTTCAATCGCCCCATAGCTGGAAAAAATACTGGGAAATCCTGATGGATGCCCGCGATATATTCGGACCACAAAAATTTGGTGCGCATATTATTGTTGGCATGGGCGAGACAGAGTTTGAAATTCTGGAACTGGTGCAACAGCTCGTCGATCTTGGTGGACACAGCCATATGTTCTGTTTCTACCCTGAACAGGGATCCTTGATGGATCATTTGCCCGCCACCCCGCGTGATCAATGGCGCCGCGTACAATTGGCCCGCTATATGATTGATTATTATGGAGTTCGCGTCGAACAAATGAAGTTCGACGACCAGGGACGTGTTATTGATTTTGGTTTGGCCCAAGCCGAACTGGATACCGTGATCGATGCAGGCACGGCGTTTCGCACCTCGGGTTGCCCCGGCAAGTTCGCCGAAGATATTTCCGCCTGCGATCGCCCCTATGGTGACAGTCCGCCGTCTGATATTGCCTCCTACCCTTTCCAGCCTGTCGATGTCGATATTCGTCGCATTCGTTCCCAACTGGATATGCTCAAACCCGGGCAGACCTATGAAGACGGAGATGATCTGGAAGATTATTGAGGCTTGGTGTCGGACACGGGTGTCATTAGAAGATAACCATGACATCTGCCACACACACAAAAACCCTGAGCATTATTGGTAAAGCCGCGCATTTTCTGCCGCTGGTGTTGTTTCTGGCTGCGCTGATTGTGGTTCGCCATGAGATCAAGGGCCATCAGGTTTCCGATATTCTGGATGCCCTTAAATCTGTTCCCTTGCGCCTTGTTTTATTGGCCATTGGACTGACCGTTTTTAATTATATTATTCTGGCCGGCTATGATTATCTGGCCCTTCGCTATACCGGTCACAAAGTCCCTCTTCATAAAATCGCCCTGGCCTCGTTAATTGGCTATGCCATCAGCAATAATACGGGCCATGCCTTGGCCACGGGCGGATCGGTGCGGTATCGTTTTTATACCGCCTGGGGCGTACCGGGCTGGGATGTTCTGAAAATATCGTTTTTCCTAGGCGTTACTTATATGCTGGGGGTGCTGACCCTGGGCCTGGCCGGTACCCTGATGCTGCCGGCGGGCATTCGTTTTAATATCAAAAATCCAGAACTGATTGTGTGGATCGCCATCGCCAGCAGTCTGGCCCTGGCGGTTTACTGGCTGCTGGTTGTGTTTTGGCGCAAACCGCTGGTCTTCAAGGGTTTTGAGTTTCGTTTGCCGTCAATTTCCATGACTCTCAGCCAGACATTGGTATCCAGCATTGACGTCATTTTGTCCTCTCTGGTGCTCTGGGTTCTGTTGAAAGACCATACAGACCTGAATTTTATGACCTTTTTGGTCATTTTTGTCATTGCCCAGGTTTCCGGCCTGATCAGTCAGGTACCGGGTGGCATTGGTGTTTTTGAAAGTGCCTTTTTATGGCTCATGACGGCCATGATGGTGCCGGAACAGCATTTGGCGGTTGTTGGCGCCCTAATCCTCTATCGTATCGTTTACTTTTTTATTCCACTTCTCTTTGCCGGGATCAGCCTGTTGACTTATGAGGCCTATAGTCGACGAAAAACCCTGATCAAAAGCGGTGGCGTAATACACCAGGCAATATCCAGCTCGGTCCCCCAGATCTTTTCTTTATTGCTGCTTTTCACTGGCGGCGTACTTCTGGTTTATGGCGCCACTCCAAACCTGCCCAGTCATGTTGAATGGCTGCGCGATGTCATTCCACTGCCCCTATTTGAAATCTCGCATTTACTTGGCAGCCTGACTGGCCTGCTACTCCTGTTTCTGGCCCGGGGCATCCGTTTACGCCTGGACGCGGCCTGGTATGCCAGCATCCTTTTTCTTGGACTGGGGATTATTTTTGCCCAGTTACAGGACCAGAACTGGAAGGAAACGGCTTTACTGGTACTGTTGCTGGTACTGATGAGCTTTGCAAAAGGTTATTTTCACCGTCAATCCTCACTCTTTAGCGTCTCGTTCAGTGCCCCCTGGCTGATTATGATTTTCACCATCCTGATCGGTACATCATGGCTAGGCTTTTTCGCCTATCGGCATGTGGAATATTCACAGGATTTATGGTGGCAGTTTTCTTACCAAGGCGATGCTCCCCGTTTTTTACGGGCACAGCTGGTTCTGACCGTTGTAGTAACCAGCTTTGCGGTCTACCGCCTTTTTACGGTAGCACGTCCAACCACCCATTCCCTGCCCGACAAGGACGAGCTTGACGAGGCCGCCGCATTGGTCATTCAAAAAGATGACACCAAAGGGTTTCTGGCATTGCTGGGGGATAAACATTTGTTGTGGAGTGATGACCGCAAAGCCTTCATCATGTTTGCCTGCACTTCGAAATACTGGATTGCCATGAGCGACCCGGTTGGTGACAAGAACTCATTTGAAGAACTGCTCTGGCGCTTCAAAGAGAACGCCTACCAGTATGGGGCGCAGGCCGTTTTTTACCAGATTACCGACAAACACCTGCCGTTTTATCTGGATCTGGGCCTGGCACTGTTCAAAATGGGCGAGGAGGCACGCATAGACCTGAAAGAGTTTTCCATGCATGGCAAAGCGCGGGAGAACCTTAGGGGCGGTCGCAATCGGCTCATGCGTCTGGATTACAGTTTTGACGTATTAGAACTTAATGAAATTCAGCGAAACCTGCCCCGGCTCAAAGCCGTTTCAGATGCCTGGATGCAAAAAAAGAACGCCAGGGAAAAAGGCTTTTCTCTTGGCTTTTTTGACGAACCCTATCTGCAACGCACCCGCATTGCCGTTGCCCGGGATAGCGAGGGTAAAATCATGGCCTTTGCCAATCTATGGGAAACCGCCGACAAGGAAGAATTGTCGATCGACATCATGCGCTATGACACCGAAAGTCCGCGCCGCATTATGGACTATTTATTTGCTGAACTCCTGTTGTGGGGCAAGGCACAGGGATTTGCCACCTTCTCGCTGGGCATGGCTCCTTTATATGGGCTGGAACGACGACCTCTGGCCCCATTATGGCACAAGATCGGCACCGCCATCTTCGACCTGGGGGATGAGTTTTATAATTTTGAGGGCCTTTGCGAATACAAGGCCAAATTTCACCCCAGCTGGCATCCACGGTACCTGGCCATTCAGTCCAGTCTGTCCGGACCACTGATCATGATGGCAGTCACGCGGCTGATTTCAGGAAATGGCCGCCATACACACTGATTGAGGAATATAATATCTTATGCCAGACACAGCGACGCCATCGCCTCAATTTCGCGTTATTGACACCGGCTTACGATCGGGCCGAGAAAACATCGCCTTTGATCAGGCCATGATCGATGCACACAGAGACGGCGAAATCCCCGATACCATTCGCTTTATCCATTTCAAGCCTGTGGCCCTGCTGGGGCGTCACCAGGCATTATCCCAGGAAGTGCATCAGGATGAATGTGCCGCCCGGGGGATTGAAATTGGCCGCCGCATTACCGGCGGTGGTGCTATTTATCTGGATCAGGGTCAGCTTGGCTGGGCACTGATCATGCACCGCAAGACATTGAACCTTGGCGACCTTGGCAAAACGGCGACCGCCATCTGTGAGGCCGCCGCAATGGGTCTGTCGGAACTGGGCATCAAGGCCCGTTTTCGACCTCGTAATGATATTGAGGTGGGGGGACGTAAAATATCTGGTACGGGTGGCTTTTTTGATGGTGACACGCTGATTTACCAAGGTACGGTATTGGTAGACCTGAACCCGGAAAAAATGTTTGCCGCCCTGAATGTGGCCAAGGCCAAGCTGGAACGCAAATCATTGGACAGTGCCGCCGACCGGGTAACCTGTCTGCGAGCCCTGTTGAGCGATCAAACCCCTTCCATGCCGGAACTGGAAGAAGCACTAATCTCTGGTTTTGCCAAACATCTTGGTATCTATCCCGTGTGGGGAGAGATCAGCGAAGCCGAAGAACAGCGTACTAAAACCCTTTACGAAGAAGAAATCGGCACCGATGACTTTGTGGCGGAAATTGACGACCCAGCCCGGGAAACCGGCGTTTTGGCTGGCAGCCATACGGGCCTTGGCGGTACGGTCAATGCCTTTGTGCGCCTTGAAGGTGCACGCAATGAGCGCTTGCGCGAGGTATTGATCAGTGGTGATTTTTTTGTCACCCCGCCGCGGATCATCTATGACCTGGAGGCCTCCTTGCGCCGGGTTTCCGTAAACGAGGTGCAAGCACATATTCAACAATTTTTCAAACACGCCAAGGCTGGCATGTTAAGCGCCGCCCCCGATGATTTTGCCAATGCTATTATCCAGGCCTGCGCCGTAGAAAAATAAACATCACAAATGCGTGCCCCCCTGCACAAATGGTATGGGTGCGTTTAGAGTGCCCGCGCAATGACGAATGGGGCCAAACATGCGTTTACTATCTACACTATTAAATAAACTGATCTCACAGGGAACGCTGTGCGTAATTGATCACAGAGGTAAGCTGCATACCTTTGCCGGCCAACCGGCCGAGCCAAAAGTCACCATCCATATCCGCGATCCAAAATTGTATAACCGTTTGGTGCTAAAGCCCGATATTGCCGCCGCAGAAGCCTATATGGACGGCACGCTGACATTCGAAGATGGGGCGAACCTGTTGGATTTTCTAACCCTGATGGTGATGAATACCAAAAACATGACCAAGCATCCGGTGCAAAACCTGGTGCGGCGGGTACGCAAATCCCTAAAGCGTTTGCACGAATTCAATCCGATTTCCAAATCGCGTGAAAATGCCTCGCATCACTACGATTTGACCGAAGAGCTGTACCGCATGTTTCTGGATGACGACATGCAATATTCCTGTGGTTATTTCATCAATCCGGAAAAGGACACGCTTGAAGAAGCACAAATCGCCAAAAAACGACGCATTGCCGCCAAGCTGGACCTTAAAGATGGCATGAGCGTACTGGATATCGGCTGTGGCTGGGGCGGCATGGGACTGTATCTGGCACAGGTTGCCGATGTAAAAGTCACCGGCATTGCGCTGGCCAAAGAGCAATTGCGCGTTGCCAATGCCCGCGCCGAAGACATGAAGCTGACCGACCGGGTCAGTTTTGAATATCAGGATTATCGCGAAGTGTCGCAAAAATACGATCGCATTGTTTCGGTGGGTATGATCGAGCATGTGGGCGCCCAACATCTGGATGAGTATTTCCGCTCGGTACAAAAGCTGCTGAAACCAGGCGGGCGGGCGGTGATCCATTCCATCGGACGGCAAAATCCGCCCGGTACCACCAATGCCTTTATTCGAAAATACATCTTCCCGGGCGGCTATTCCCCCTCCATATCCGAGGCCTTTGCCTCGGTTGAACGGGTGGGCCTGTGGGTGGATGATTGCGAGGTTTGGCGCCTGCATTATTACTATACCATCATGCATTGGCGGGAACGCTTTTTGGCACACTGGGATGATGCGTTGAAACTCTATGATGAGCGCTTTTGTCGTATGTGGGAGTTTTATCTGACCGGCGTGGCCCTTGGTTTTAAATACGGTACCAATATGAACTTCCACCTGATCCTGTCACACCTTAGGGATGACGTGCCGATCACCCGCGATTTTATCGGCAAAAATGAACGCGCATTGAAAAAACGCGGGCTTTAAGACAGTATTGCTTTGACGTTCACTTTAATGTGTTCACGCACCAATCCTGTATTGGGTTCATCCTTCAAGACCGTGATCCACGCTTGTTCGACCTCGTCTTCATCCACTAGATCGCTTTCCAGACCGCGCAGCATTGCCTGTATATTGTGAGGCAGAACCGTGGGTAATTCACGTCCACTGAGCACACCCCACAGGCCCGCCCAACACCGGGCCACCGTCCATGGGTTATACCCGCCGCCGCCAAGCACCACCGAAACCATGCTTAGCCCCACAAGTGCCTCCACAGCCTGCCAGAGAGCCCCATTGCTCAGTTCCATACCCGATAGCGGATCACCAGACAGGGCATCTGCGCCGCAAGTGATGACCACGGCTTCTGGTTGGAAGTCGATCGCTAATGGCATGACCGCCTCGTCCATCAGATAAGCTAGTTCGCTGTCATTAAATCCTTTTGGCACAGGAATATTACGGGCATGGGTACCCGCCCCCCGGTCATCAAGCGCCCCGGAATATGGCCAACGGTTTTCTTCATGAATGGAAACGGTCATCACCCGTGCATCCTTGGCAAAGGCGTCTTGCACCCCATCCCCATGATGGGCATCCAAATCCACATAAAGCACTTTACCAATGCCACCATCCAGTAGCGTCAGAATGGCAAAAACCGGGTCATTGAAATAACAAAATCCGCTGGCTTTATCTGGCCGTCCATGGTGGGTGCCCCCCGATGGGTGATAGGCGATTTCCCCCCTCAGGGCGCATTCTGCGGCTAGTATAGAGCCGCCCACGGTGGTGGCGGCGCGCTCGAACAGGCCGGGAAATATGGGGTTTTCCATCGTACCAATATGATAGAGCTCACGCACATCACGGCTGACCTTGCCATCATTACAGGCCTTTTTGAACGCGCTCAGATAGTCTGCATGGTGAAAGCGCAGCAGGGTTTGATCGCTGGCAGCCCGGGTTGGACGAAGATCACCAGCCGGCATCCAGCCCAGCATTTCGCATAAATCCAGCATGGCGGTTTGGCGCGGAATAGCCAAAGGGTGATTGCTGCCCCAGGCTGGCTGGCGAAAAACCGGGCTGGTTACGAAAATGGCCGGACGCGAACGGCTAATCATGCGTCCGTCGCCGTGTCCTCGCCGCCAACCCGTTGTGACAGGGCCGCCGCCATAAAGGCATCCAGATCCCCGTCCAGTACCGCCCCGGTATTGGAGGTCTCCACATTGGTGCGCAAATCCTTGACCATCTGATAAGGCTGTAACACATAAGAGCGGATTTGATGCCCCCAGCCGATTTCCGATTTGGAATCGGCCTCGGCCTGCGCCGCCGCCTCGCGTTCTTCCAGTTCACGCTCGTACAGTCTGGCGCGCAGCATGTCCCACGCGGTGGCACGGTTTTTATGTTGCGAGCGATCATTCTGACACTGCACCACAATGCCCGTGGGAATGTGGGTAAGGCGAATGGCGCTGTCGGTTTTATTAATGTGCTGACCACCGGCGCCGCTGGCACGGTATGTGTCGGTACGCACATCCTTGTCTTCAATTTGAATATCGATGGTATCATCCACCAAAGGATAAACCCATACGGAGGCAAAACTGGTATGGCGACGGGCGCTGGAATCATAAGGGGATATGCGTACCAGACGGTGCACCCCTGATTCGGTCTTAGCCCAGCCATAAGCATTATCGCCCTTGATCAGCATGGTGCAGGATTTGATGCCGGCCTCTTCACCAGCCTGTTCTTCGATCAGTTCGACCTTATAGCCGCGTGACCCAGCCCAGCGCATATACATGCGTTGCAACATAGAGGCCCAGTCCTGGCTTTCTGTTCCTCCGGCTCCGGCGTGAATCTCAATAAAAGCATCATTGGCATCAGCCTCGCCAGACAACAGCGCTTCCAGTTCGGCGGTACGGGCGCGCAAGGCCAGCTCATCAAAGGACTGTGCCACTTCGGCTTCCAGTTCCTCATCATTTTCGTCTTCGGCCATTTGCGCCAATTCAACCGCATCTTCCAGATCTCTCTGGATTGACATTACGTCTTCCATGGCTTTTTCCAGCCGATTGCGTTCCCGCATCAGCTTTTGTGCGGCGGTTGGGCTATCCCAAAAGCCAGGCTCTTCGGCCCTTGCGTTTAATTCATCAAGACGTTTTTGAGCGCTATCCCAGTCAAAGACGCCTCCTCAGCAGCTCAATCGACTGCTTGATGTTATCGGCATGGGTTTGCAGTTCGGCGCGCATGGCTGTTTTCGTCCGTTACAAGGCGTTGAATCATTAATGAGTTTAGACCAATGGATTTAACGACAGCACCGGATCAATACAAGCCGCCCAGATCATCTTCTTCCTCTGGCTGGTCCACTATGGCATCCCCGGGTTTTCCCCGCCCTATCACAAGGCGAACACCCTTTTCACCGCGTTTTGGTTCTGTACCAGAACGAAAGGCTTCCAATATCGCACCTGGATCGCCGGGGCGAGCCAACTCGCCCGTGCGCCCATTCACCCGTACCAGACGCACGCCTTCCGGAATACGAAACGGCGCATTGGGTGCATTTTTAAGCGCATCAATCAGGAAATCACGAGCAATAGGAGCGGCAACCCGACCGCCGGCTTCACCGCGGCCAAGGGTTTTCGGATTATCAAACCCCACATAAACCCCCACAACCAAGTCTGGCGACATGCCCATAAACCATGCGTCTTTATAGTCGTTGGTGGTTCCTGTTTTGCCGGCAACCGGCTTGCCGATAACCCGCAGACGCGTGGCGGTGCCGCGCTGTACCACGCCTTCCATTATGGAGGTGATCTGATAGGCCGTAATCGGGTCCAGCACCTGAGGCCGCGTATCAGGCAAATGCGGCTCTACAAGCTCTGTTGCACTTGTTTCCTTATCAGGATTACAACCGGTGCATTCGCGCTGATCATAACGATAAATCGTTTTACCATTGCGGTCCTGAACCCGGTCAATAATCGTCGGTTCGACCTTTTTCCCACCATTAATGAAACTGGCATAGGCACCAACCATGCGCCACGGCGTACTTTCTCCAGCCCCCAGAGCCATGGCCAATACGGGGGAAAGTTCATCATAAATACCAGTGCGCACCCCAATATCCACAATGGGGGCCATGCCAATCTGTTGGGCAAGGCGAACAGTCATCACATTACGTGATTTTTCAATGCCCAAGCGTAGCGTGGAAAGGCCATAAAACCGCCCTTCGGCATAATTGCTGGGTTTGTAAAACCGTGTCTGGTTACCGCCATCCGCAATGAATGGTGCATCCAGTACCAGGCTGACCGGTGTATAACCAAGGTCCAAAGCCGAGGCATAGACAAAGGGTTTGAAGGCAGAGCCGATTTGCCGATAGGCCTGTACCACACGGTCAAACTGGCTTTGCTGAAAGCTGTAGCCGCCAACCAGCGCCAACACCCGCCCTGTGTGCGGGTCCATGGCCATAATCGCCCCATTCACCTTTGGTGGCTGGCGCAGATCATAATCGTTCTCAGTATCTTTAATGGGTTCAACATAAACCACATCACCCTGGCTTAGCACGTCTGATGGCTTTTCGATTTTGGGGCCAAGCTTGGCCTCGGGCCGCGGTTTTCTAGCCCAGGACAAGGCGCTGAGCGGGATCTGGGCCTCGGCTCCTGAAAGCAAGCCTATACGAGCTGCCTCAGGCGTGGTCTCCAGTACCACGGCAGGGCGCCAGGTTTTATTGATATCGGGTTTGGTTTTCACCTCTGCTAACTTGCTTTGCCAGTCAGACAGGTCTTCCAGTCTGGCAATCGGGCCACGATAGCCGTGACGCCGGTCATAATTCTCCAGCCCTGCCCGCAAAGCTTTGCGGGCCGCCAATTGCAGGCGTGTATCCAAGGTGGTACGAATGGAGAGTCCACCGTCATAAAGCTGGTCTTCGCCATACATGGAAAAGACCTTGCGACGGACCTCCTCAACAAAATACTCAGCCGCCAGGTACGTAGCCCCGGACAGGCGTTTGGATACAATCAGGTCTTCTTGCTTGGCCGCATCGGCCATCTCTTCAGTAATATAGCCGTTGGCGGCCATACGCCCCAGCACCCAGTTGCGACGTGCCACGGCCCGTGCCTTGTGACGAATGGGGTCATAGTTTGCGGGCCCTTTGGGCAAGGCCGCCAGATAAGCGATTTGCGCCAGCGATAATTGATCCAAAGGTTTGCCAAAATAGTTGAGCGAGGCGGCGGCCACCCCATAGGCGCGGTTGCCCAGGTAAATTTCGTTTAGATAAAGCTCCAGAATCTTGTCTTTGGTAAAGACCTTTTCCATACGCACAGCGATTACCATTTTGCGTACTTTGGCGCTGAATTGCTGATCCGTGCTTAGCAGGAAGTTTTCTGCCACCTGTTGAGTCAGTGTAGAGGCCCCTTCCAGTCGGCGCCCCTGTATCTTGTTTTTCACATTGGCCAGTATCGCCCGCAATATGCCGCGAACATCCAGGCCATTATGGATATAGAAGTTTTTGTCCTCAGCAGAAATAAACGCCTGGATCACATAATCTGGAATGCCGGCACGGGGCACAAACACCCTGTGTTCACGGGCATATTCTGCAATTAATTTACCATCCCCCGCATGAACCCGGCTCATCACGGGGGGCTGATAATTCTCCAGAACTTCATATCCGGGCAGGTCTGCAGATACACGAATCACATACACCGTCACTGCCAGAAAACCGGCAAACAGCAAAATGACCCCCAGACCAAACAGTCGGGCACCCCAAAACCATAGTGTTTTCAATTGCATGGTCTGTTAAGTACTATCCCATTAAATACAATCGCTATTTGGCAACCATCCTACCAAACATGCTGAGTTATTATGGCAAGAGCGTGATCAAAAGGCGACCACAATAGTAAAGATCTGCACTGGATTTCGCAAAGTCATTAATCACCGCGCCGCGTGCAGCCTGGCAGATTGTTTGAAATACGCATCAACAGAATCACCAACCGCCCACATCAGTTTGCGGATGTATCGATCAGATCCAAGATTGGCCTCGTCATACCGATTAGACAAAAAGCCCATTTCAATCAGCACCGAAGGCACATCCGGAGCCAACAGCACAAACAGATTTTTATCGCGGTGTGAATTGGCCAGCATGGGACCAACCCGTGCCAGTCTGGGGGTCAGGATCTCAGCAAATATAGCCGATTCGTTTTGGGTCTGGCGTTGTGACAGATTGAGCAAAATATCATCCACGCCAGGGCGAGCGCTGGCGATGTCGACCCCTATGATCGAACGATCACCGCGCATGATCTCTTTCTTGGTGCGCTTACCGGCCCATTCAATACGGGTGTATACCGAGGCACCACGAGCCTTGGTGTTGGCCGCCGCATCAGAATGCAGGGAAATCAACAGATCGGCTTCTTGGCTGCGCGCAAATTTAACCCGGTCCACCAAAGGCACATAAACATCCGTAGAACGAGTCAAACGGACCGTATAATTACCTCTTTTTTCCAGTATTTTCTTGAGCGCCTTGGCGGCCCGCAAGTTCACATTCTTTTCACGTTGGCGTTTACCCACTGTCCCCGGGTCTTTGCCACCATGACCGGCATCAATGACAATAATTTTGCGCCCATGGCGCAGCCCGGAATATTTTTTACGCGACGGCACCCCGGAAGTGTTCTTCGGGGTGGATGCATAGCTGATATTAACGGGGCGCGGTGTGAAGGGTTCACGAAAACCGGCCTCCGCAGCAAAGGTAATGGGATCTGTTTTTCGCAAGTCCAGCACCAGGCGATAAGGTGCCCCCTTGGTAGCCGGTTTCAGGAAAAAGTCCTTTTCCACTTCCATAGCTTCGCGCAGGTCAAAGACCAGTCGCGACGTGGTTGGCGAGTATTGCCCGAACCGATACCGGCTTACCGCACCATAGCCTTCGCCGCTGCCGGAAAGGACAGGTTTCTTAGTTTCGTCGATCTGCCATTTAACCACCGGCATATCCAACACGAGACGCAACCCGTTCTGCGCCAGAGAGAACCAGCGATAATCCAGTTCCTGACGGGTTTCGATAACGATGCGAGTTTGTTCAGTATTGCCACTGAATCGCACTTTGGTGACATCGGCGACAGAGGGATTGGCGAACACCTGTGACGCCATCAACATGATGGTGCCTATGCCATAAAGAACCCTGAACAAAATGCCGTGCATTCGTTTTACACCTTTTTCACCCGACCTTAAATATGTCACCATATCAAAGCATGGCCTAACATATTGTGGTCTTATTGTGTAATACATGATTTGCGTTGACGTTTGGTTGACGCTGTCTTGTATCCATAATGGCACTTCCCTTTATCAGGACATTGGTGCATGGTGTACAAGTACGAAGTGTGGATTACCGCACTTTGACAAATGAACAACGCGTCAGGGCGCATGGACTGCTGCCCTTAACCGCAAAGGTGCCAACAAGGCACCATTTGGATTTACCCGCTATGCGCACATTGCTGCACCGTTTTACGCACATAAAGAACGCTCCGACGGCGCGCAATTTGATGCGCATACGCACAGAAACAACACCCTCTGGCCTCTTATGGCGCAGAAGAGGTGTAGATGAGAAAATTTATGAGCAAACGTATGTTAATCGACGCCGCACACCCGGAACAGACCCGGGTCGCGGTGGTAGACGGAAACCGAGTAGAAGAATTTGATTTCGAATCGCAAAGCAAAAAACAGCTTCGCGGTAATATCTACCTAGCCAAAATCACCCGTGTTGAAGCTTCGCTTCAGGCCGCCTTCGTTGACTATGGCGGCAATCGTCATGGCTTTTTGGCCTTTAACGAAATTCACCCCGATTATTATCAAATTCCGGTCAAAGATCGTGAAGAACTGATCCGGCTGGAAGAAGAAGAGGAAGAAGCCGCTGAGGCGGCCGAGGCCGCTGAAGCCGCCGCCCAGGATGTAAAGTCTGTTGTCGACGACAGTGATGATGCCAATCTGGAAGATGAGATGGATGCTGATCTTGATGAAGATGGCCATGATGATCTGGAAGAAGACACCGACGCCGCCGAAGAGGCCGCCATTGCAGCCGAGGCCGCCGAACGCCGCCGCCGTCGCCGGGTACGCGAATTAAGGCGCTATAAAATCCAGGAAGTCATCAAACCAGGACAGGTTTTGCTGGTCCAGGTTTCAAAAGAAGAGCGCGGTAATAAAGGCGCTGCCCTAACCACCTATTTGTCTTTGGCCGGTCGCTATTGCGTATTGATGCCCAACACGGCCCGTGGCGGTGGCATTTCCCGTAAAATCAGCAATGCCTCAGATCGTAAACGTCTGAAATCCGTTACCGAAAGTCTGGATCTGCCCAAAGGGGTTGGCCTGATTATTCGCACCGCCGGGTCCAAACGTACCAAGGTAGAAATCAAGCGCGATTATGAATATCTGGGCCGCCTGTGGAGCATTATTCGCGAAAATACATTGTCTTCTGTGGCCCCGGCTCTGGTTCACGAAGAAGGTGGCCTAGTAAGACGGGCCGTACGCGATCTGTATGATAAAGATATCGAGGCCATCTATGTTGAAGGCGAACAGGCCTATCATGATGCCCATGACTTTATGAAAATGCTGATGCCCAGTCATGCCGCCCGGGTAAAACAGTATAAAGGCCCCTTCCCCATTTTCCTCAAACATCAGGTCGAAGAGCAACTGGAAGCCATTTACGACCCCAATGTTCGCCTGAAATCCGGTGGTTATCTGGTAATTCACCAAACCGAAGCCCTGGTAGCCATTGATGTGAACTCCGGTCGCTCGACCAAGGAACGCAATATCGAAGCCACTGCCTTAAAAACCAATCTAGAGGCCGCGGACGAAGCCTGTCGGCAAATGCGTCTGCGCGATCTGGCCGGGTTGCTGGTCATTGATTTCATCGACATGGATGAAAACAAAAACGTACGTGCCGTTGAAAAGCGCATGAAAGACGCCCTAAAGCGCGACCGTGCCCGCGTGCAAATGGGTAGAATTTCCAGTTTTGGCCTGATGGAAATTTCTCGCCAGCGTCGCCGCGCCAGCGTGATTGAAGGCTCCTCACAAGTTTGTCCGACCTGTGCCGGCATCGGGGTGGTTCGCTCTGTGGAATCTGCGGCTCTGTCTGCCCTGCAGGCCTTGGAAGGCGAAGCCATGAAGGGTATGATTGCCAAGGCACGCCTTACCATTCCCACCAAGGTTGCGCTTTATCTGTTGAATGAAAAGCGCGAGTTCCTGGCCAATATGGAAAACGATCTGGACCTGCGCCTGATCATTGATGCAGACCCCGCCATGCATCCACCAAAATTTGAAATTGAAACCCTGGAACGGCGTAAAAATAAATCCAAAGCCGCCAGAATGCTGAAATCATCCAAAGATAGTGATGAAGCCGAAAAAGGCCGCCGTGGACGCCATCGTCAACGTGCCGAAAGTACGGAAACAGCACCGGCAGAAGAGGCCGAAAACATTACCTCCTCACCAGAAAAAAGTGCAGATAGCACCGAAGACATGCCTAAAAAACGCCGTCGCGGCAGACGCGGTGGCCGGGGTCGCCGTAAAAATGCGGCCAATACCGAAGCTACAGCCAATGTACAAAACGATGCCGAGACCCCTGCTGAATCCAATGCAACTGCAGAAAACGTCTCTGCCGAAGCTGCTGTGGCCAAAGCCAGCGACAGCCCCAGCAAGCCCAGACGCCGCCGGCGCAAGCCTAGCAATGGCGATACTGCCAATGCGGATGCCGCTGTGGATACTGCGAACCCCTCTGTGGAACCGGTAACGACCGAGACCCCTGAGGCCAGCGATGAGACCAAGCCCAAGCGCCCGGTTCGCCGTCGCCGCAAGGCTCGGGATGCAGAGGCAAAGACTGAACCTGCCGCTGCGGAAGATACAGCAGCACCGGTTACGGTCGATGCCAAGCCTGAATCTGATGAAACACCAAAACGCCCCGTGCGTCGTCGGCGC